>CAXIBZ010000033.1:0-10337 GCA_964022105.1 uncultured Methylophilaceae bacterium | reverse complement strand
ACCTGGGTCACGCTTAAGTACATCTTCAGCGAAGAGTAGTAATTGGCGGTCTGGGTAGATAATGTTACCTTCTTTAGTAACCACACCTAATCGATCACCATCACCATCAAAAGCTAGGCCAATTTCGGCATTACCTGTTTTTAACGCATGAATTAAGTCATTTAAATTTTCAGGGACTGATGGGTCAGGGTGATGGTTAGGAAAGTGTCCATCCACTTCACAAAACAATTCTTCTACTTCACATCCTATTGCTTCATAGAGTTTTTTTGCAAAGGCACCTGCAACACCATTGCCGCAATCGACAGCAATTTTCATTGGTCGAGATAAGTTAATGTGGCTACTGATTTTGTTGATATATTCATCATCAATGTGATAGCTGGTTTCTTTTCCTTCCCCCTTTTTTTTTTTTTTTTTTTCTATCCTTAATCGTAAACTTTGAATGACATCACCAGAAAGCGTATCACCAGCAAGCACCATTTTTAAACCATTGTAGTCAGGTGGATTGTGACTACCAGTTACCATCACACCACAATTTGTGTTGAGATGATAAGCAGCGAAGTAAACAATAGGTGTTGCAACCAAGCCTAGATTAATGACATTGATGCCTGCCTTACGGATTCCTTTAGATAATGCAGATGCGAGTTCGGGGCCTGAAAGACGGCCATCATAACCTATACAAATAGTGTGTTGTTCGCGGGCTGCAGCTTCAGTTCCTAAAGCCTGACCAATTGCTTCGACAATCTTAGGTGTGAGTGTTTTTCCAACAATGCCACGTATGTCATAGGCTTTAAAAATTTCTTTTGGAACATTAGTGGTTGTGCTGCTAGGTTGTGTAGTTGAATGCATAGTAAATAATCGCAAAATAGGTAAGGTGATGTAAAAATTGATCAAAGCCTAAAAGTAGCCAAAACCATTCGCTATTATCAGGTTTTAAATGATAGTGGCGTGAGAGATTCATTTTTGCCCAATCAATATGATAGTGCAGCAGCATATCAAGCAATCCATAAACTAGAGCTAGTTTAAAGTTCAAAAAATAAGCGAGGACAATTATAGTGCCAATGCCATGAAGGCTTGCATGTACGATTCCACCCGGATGTAGGTATTGACCTTTGTTTTTGTATAGCCATGGAAACATTTGTAATGGGAAATCACAAACGAAATGCTTGATAAAAAGCCCAAGCAATGCCTCAAACATGCTTAGCTCGCTTCATCAATCCATGCAAGTTGAATGGCTTCCAGAATTTTTTCACCACAATGCTCTTTGCTATCTTCAAAACCATCTAAATCCATCACCCATTCCATTAAATCCGTGAATCGAATGGTTTTGGGGTCAATGTCAGGATACTTGTCGTATAAGTCTTCTGCAATTCTTTGCGAGTCTGTCCACTTCATTTATATATGCTTTTAACTTGATAAACTGAAATTTTATTATAGCCTGCTAACAAAAGGTTGTGAAAGCTAAAAAAAAACCCAACCACAAGGGTTGGGAAGAGGGAGGAGGGCGAAACTTTGGAGAATTACGTTTCAGTTATCTTAAAGCAAAGGGTGTGCCATAATATTTTTTCTATATAAAACAATTACATGGATATAATTTCAATATTAGTTCAGCATTTTTATCGCATTTGTCACGTATTTGGTGCATTATTTTGGTGCATTAAGCTTACTAGTTTGGACTAGCAAGACTATTCGATATAAGTTTCAAGTAAGCATATCGGCATGATAAAATGCTCGTTTTATTTTTAAGTTACTTTGGAAATTTTAAACCCCATGTTTAGTCACGCAAAAACGCTTCACACTACAGATCCTGAAATCGCAAGAATGATTGATGCAGAAGTTGTCCGACAAGATCAGCATATTGAACTGATTGCCTCAGAAAACTACACCAGCCCTGCTGTTATGGAGGCACAAGGTTCACAGCTAACCAATAAATATGCAGAGGGATATCCAGGTAAGCGATTTTATGGCGGATGTGAATTTGTTGATCAAGTTGAGCAGTTGGCTATTGATCGTTTAAAACGCTTATATGGAGCGGAATATGCCAATGTGCAGCCACATTCAGGCTCGCAAGCGAACCAAGCTGTTTATTTTGCGATGTTAAAGCCGGGCGACACCATCATGGGAATGAACCTTGGTCACGGAGGGCATTTGACGCATGGCTCACCGGCTAATATTTCAGGTAAGTTATTTAATATTGTGGCTTACGGCCTTAATGAAAAAGAAGAAATCGATTACGATGATATGGAGCGTATTGCGCTTGAAACTAAGCCTAAGTTATTAATCGGTGGTGCTTCAGCTTATGCACTTCGTTTTGATTGGGCGCGTATGGCTGAAATTGCTAAAAAAGTAGGTGCCTATTTTATGGTGGATATGGCGCATTATTCAGGTCTAATCGCAGCGGGTGTTTATCCTAACCCAGTGCCATATGCAGATTTTGTTACTTCGACGACGCATAAAACACTACGTGGCCCACGTGGCGGCATTATTATGGCAAAAGCTGAGTTTGAAAAGCAATTGAATTCAAGTGTATTTCCAAGCTTGCAAGGTGGGCCATTAATGCACGTAATGGCTGGCAAAGCGACAGCGTTCCTTGAAGCATCAACACCTGAGTTCAAAGAATATCAAACACAAGTATTGAAAAATGCTGCAGTGATGGCAGAAACATTAGCAGAGCGCGGCTTACGCATTATTTCTGGCCGTACAGAGTCGCATGTGTTTTTAGTTGATTTACGACCAAAAGGATTGACAGGTAAAGCTGCTGACGCAGTGCTTGGATTGGCGCATATTACGGTGAACAAGAATGCAATTCCTAATGACCCAGAAAGCCCATTTGTGACTTCTGGAATCAGGATTGGCTCACCAGCGATTACTACACGTGGTTTTAAAGAGCAAGAAGCAAAGCTGGTAGCTAACTTAATTGCAGACGTGTTAGATAATCCTGCCGATGAAGAAGCGATAGCTGCAACTAAAACCAGGGTGCATGAGTTAACCGCACGCTTTCCTGTTTATACCGACTAGCGTGTTATAAAAGCTAGACATGAAATGCCCTTTTTGCAGTGCTGACGATACACAAGTTATCGATTCTCGTGTCAATGATGAAGGCGATGCGATTCGTCGTAGGCGCCGTTGTGGTAGTTGTGAGAAAAGGTTTACGACTTACGAGACGGCAGATTTACGCTTGCCACAAGTGGTCAAAGGCAATGGTAATCGTGAAGACTTTAAAGATGAAAAGCTACGCGAAGGTTTTTTTCTTGCATTACATAAACGACCTGTTTCTGCCGAGTTGATCGAAGAGGCATTACATCATATACGCAGTAAATTGCTGGTTATGGGTGAACGTGAGGTGCCTTCGAGACAAATTGGAGAACTAGTGATGGCAGAATTACGTAAGCTCGACAAGGTGGCTTATATCCGGTTTGCATCTGTTTATCGTAGTTTTCAAGACGCCGATGATTTCCGCGATGCATTAAAAGATTTAAAGTAGGATCGATGATGACCAACTTCACGCCTGATGACCACCTATATATGGCGCAGGCGCTGCGGTTAGCAGAACAAGGTCTTTATACGACAATGCCAAACCCTCGTGTAGGATGCATCATCGTAAAAAATAATAAGGTAATTGGTGAAGGTGCACATCTCAAGGCGGGTACACCGCATGCAGAAATACATGCGCTTGCACAAGCTGGGGAACAAGCAGCTGGTGCAACCGCCTATGTGACGTTAGAACCATGCAGTCATCATGGAAAGACGCCGCCTTGTACAGAAGCACTAATTGATGCTGGTGTAGCAAAAGTCGTTGTGGCAATGGAAGATCCTAACCCATTAGTTGCTGGGAAAGGTATAGCTGCGTTACAAGCTGCTGGTATAGCAGTTAATCCAGGTCTTATGCAGAAGCAGGCACAGGCATTAAATCCAGGTTTCATTTCAAGGATGGTCAATCGCAGACCATATGTAAGAAGCAAAATCGCAGCAAGCCTAGATGGTAAGACAGCTCTTGCAAATGGTGTCAGTCAATGGATTACAGGAGCAGCGGCAAGAGCCGATGTTCAACATTGGCGTGCACAATCTTGTGCGATATTAACCGGTATAGGTACGATTTTAAAAGATAATCCCAGTTTAACTGTACGTAATTTGCCTATCGAACGGCAACCTATGAGTGTGATTGTTGATAGTGATTTGCGTATACCACTTACGGCAAAAATATTACAAAATCCATCCGTACTCATTGCTTTTGCTAGTGATCCTGACAAAAAAGCAAATACTTTGGCGGAAAGAGGAGTTTCTTTGTTATCCATACCAGATGATGAGGGTCATGTCTGTCTCAATAGCTTGTTAAGCCACCTTGCTAGCAATGAAGTCAATGAGGTGATGGTTGAGGGTGGGGAGTTACTCAACGGCTCGCTGATGAGGCTTAAAATGATTGATGAACTTATCATTTACTATGCACCAAAATTAATGGGAGGAGATAGTAAGAACATGTTTGCGTTCTCGTCCTTACAGACAATGGAGGATGCTGTTCCTATCAATGTAACTGATGTACGCATGTTCGGCGATGATATCCGTATTTTGGCAAGGTGTGGCTAAGCTGTGCAACTGATAGATACGCATTGTCATCTTGATGCGAAAGAGTTTGAGCTAGATCGGGCAGCGGTTATTCAGCAATCCGTGGCAACTGGTGTGGATATGATGGTGGTCCCTGCAGTTGCGCCTGAAAACTTTAACCAAGTTGCTGCGTTGGCAAAAGAAAATAAGCATTGTAGTTATGCACTAGGCATACACCCAATGTTTATCGATGAAGCAAAGCCTGATGATATTGCTAGGCTTGATGCGTTGGTATCTAAAACCTTACAGCACGAAAATAAATTAGTGGCTATTGGTGAGATAGGCTTGGATTTTTATGTGACAAAAGAGAATAAGGCTACGCAAGAGTTTTATTTTAGGGAACAGTTACTTATTGCTAAAAAGTATGACTTACCGGTCATTTTGCATGTGCGAAGTGCAATTGATGATGTGCTCAAGCATTTAAGGCGCATTAAACTGCGTAGTGGCATTGCTCACGCTTTTAACGGAAGTATGCACCAAGCTGAGGCATTTATTGCACTAGGATTCAAATTAGGATTTGGTGGCGCGATGACGCATACAAGGGCTAAAAAAATTCGTGCATTAGCACAAAATCTACCACTTGAGTCTATTGTTTTGGAAACAGATTCGCCTGATATACCACCTGCGTGGTTGGAAAGAAATGAAAAAAATAGCCCAAAAGAACTGATGAAAATAGCAACTGTTTTAGCGGATATTAGGGGCATTTCTGTATTGCAAATCATTGAAATAACTAGGAAAAATTCTATACAAGTTTTACCAAAATTAGCTGACTTATTCACATGACTTGAAGTGTTACATTAACTCAGGCAAAAAAACTGTATAAAACCAAAGACATGCTGTAAGCCATTGATTTAATTGAATAAAAAAATAGATTAAAAAATGAACTTTTTAAAAAAACCCTTTCAAATTGGTAAGTTACGTTTTTATGAAACAACAATCCACAAAGTTATCCACAGTTTTTGTGGATGGAAATTTAACCGAAAATATTTCTAATAAAAATGCAAGTAAAAATTAATATTTTTTTCATAATTTTTTTGAATAACGATTCGTAAAGCATATCGTTTTTATGTATATCAATCAAAAACACTACCGCACGATTTGGCCAGATGCAGCATCTCAATCGGTATCAATCATCGATCAAACGAAATTACCATTCAAGTTTGAAATTGTCCAAGTAAGCTCATTGGAAATGATGGTAAATGCCATAGGCACAATGCAAGTGCGTGGTGCGCCTTTGATTGGTGCTGCTGCCGCTTATGGAATTGCGCTTACCATGTTAGATGACACTTCTGATGAATATTTAGATATTGCTGCGCGTCAACTAATTCAATCCAGACCGACAGCAGTCAACTTATCTTGGGCAGTTAAGCGTATGGTAGAGCTGTTAAAGGCTACAGCTACGGCTAGACGGAAAAGTGTTGCTTGGTTAGAAGCAAACCGTATTGCTGATGAAGATGTCAGACAAAACCAAACAATTGGTCAGCATGGGTTTGCGCTAATTAAAACGGCATATCAGAACAAGGTCATGAATATTTTGACACACTGTAATGCCGGCTGGCTCGCTACCGTTGATTATGGCACTGCACTTTCTCCTATTTATGCCGCCCATGATGCTGGGCTTGAAATACATGTGTGGGTAGATGAAACACGACCACGAAACCAAGGTGCCAGCTTGACCGCATGGGAGCTAGCACAACATGGCGTGCCGCATACAGTGATTACAGACAATGCAGGTGGTCATTTAATGCAGCAAGGACTAGTTGATATGGTAATTGTGGGCGCAGATCGAGTAGCTGCTAATGGCGATGTTTGTAATAAGATAGGTACATACCTAAAAGCACTGGCTGCGTTTGATAATCAGATTCCATTTTATGCGGCAGTGCCCAGTCCAACGATTGATCAAGCGCTTTTGCATGGTGGTCAAATTGAAATTGAAGAACGTCATTCAGATGAGGTGGCTTATATGCAAGGTATCACTCACGATGGGCAAATTCATGCTTTTCGGATAATGCCACATGAGAGTGGGGCTGCTAATCCAGCTTTTGATGTAACACCAGCAAGGCTGGTGACTGGCATCATTACAGAGTTAGGTGTATTTAATCCAGCGCAAATTATTGCAATGAATACTGGTAATACAATGCCGGTATCATAGGGGGCTGAAATGAAACATGTGCCAAGTGCAAGAAGAAAGTTTTTAGCAGGCTTAAGCGCGCTAACGGCAGGCAGTGTATTTTTTGGTTATAAGACGCTCAACATTAACGCCAAAGAAAATAATCAGCTTGATTTGGCGGTGAGCGACAAGGTCGTACCGAAGGCGAAGACGCGAATGGGTATCAATTTCAGTGGAATTGCCTATTGGGCATCTGAACTGCCATTTGCAAACTTTATGCATCAATCTGGGGAGTGGGTGAGTCAGCCACCTAATTACGGTGACTGGGGCACTGGTCCTAAACTCGACTTGGATGAAAGCGGCTGGATCAAAAAGCTTGAAAAGGGTTGTGCTGCAACCAAAATACTTTGTTCTGGCGATAAAGTCCAATATCCCAGTGGAATCTACACTATTCTCTATGATGGTGAGGGTGAAATTGAGTTGCTTTTTTCAGTTGGTGTCGTGAAAAAATTAAGCGAAGGCCGTATGGAGGCTGATGTGGATTCAACCAAGGGTATGCTGGCTATTAATATCACAGCAACTAATCCGCAAAATTATATGCGCAATATTCGCGTAATTGCACCTGGTCTAGAAGCAAGTTATGAAAAAAATCCGTGGCGGCCTGATTTCTTGAAACGATGGCAAGGTATTGCTTGCATTCGCGTTATGGATATGATGGCAACCAATCACTCCAAACAGTCTCTGTGGGCAGATAGACCCATACCGAACGATGTTAGTTATGCAGTGAAAGGTGTCCCAGCTGAATTGCTGGTCGATTTAGCAAATCGTTTACAAACGGATATTTGGTTTTGTATGCCACATTTGGCAACAGATGAGTATATTCAACAGTTTGCGATGTTGGTAAAAAATAATTTACAGTCTGGCTTGCTTGCATGGATAGAGTACTCCAATGAAGTTTGGAACGGTGCGTTTGATCAGTATCACTATGCGGAAGAACAAGGTACCAAGCTGCGATTAAATCGCGATCGCTGGCAAGCCGCCTTTCTTTTCAATGCCAAGAGATCAGTTGAGATGTTTACAATCTGGGAAAGCGTTTTTGATGACCAGCATCGCCTTGTTCGCGTTATTGCATCACAGGCGGCTAATGAGTGGCATGCTGATCAACTTCTTAGAGCGCCTGAGGTAGCTGCGCATGTAGATGTGTTAGCGGTGGCACCCTACGTCAGTTTAAATGTACCATTACAAGCTGATGGAGATGTAGATGCAGAAACAGTAACGAAATGGAGTTTGGATAAATTATTTACACATATCAACAGTGTTTGCTTATCGCAAGCTAAAGCATGGATGCAGAAAAATAAAAAGGTAGCAGATACACATGGGGTGAAACTGGTTGCTTATGAGGCAGGGCAACACTTGGTTGGCGTTGCAGGCGCTGAAAATAATGACAAATTAACGCAATTATTTTTGCAAGCGAATCAAGATAAACGGATGGGCGAAGTATATGCTCATTACTTAGATGCCTGGCAGTCAATCGGCGGTGACTTAATTTGCTTATTTAATAGCACGGAAAAATGGTCTCGTCATGGCAGTTGGGGATTGCTGCAGGATTATAATGAGCCTGCAGTTAGTTCACCTAAATTTAAGGCAGTGATGGATTGGGCTAAGGCCCAAGGACAGCAAGTGACATATGAGTAGTGCCGAAAATAATATGCAATCACTAGCGCAGCAGATGGTAAAAATTAGTCAGGAACTTGTCACCAACGGCCTGAATAAAGGGATGTCCGGCAATATAAGTTGCCGCATTGGCGAAGGCTTTTTAATCACCCCATCTGCAGTTTTGCCAGAACAGATGAGCATAGACAGCATGGTCAAAATGCAATTTGATGGCAGCTTTGAGGCGAATAAAAAACCATCATCAGAATGGCGACTTCACCGTGACATATTACAATCGCGCCCAGAGGTAAATGCTGTTATTCATACCCATAGTATGTTTGCGACCACCATGGCATGTTTGCATCAAGATATCCCAGCCTTTCACTACATGATAGCAATGATGGGTGGTGATTCTATCCGTTGTGCACCATATGCTTTATTTGGTTCTCAGGCTCTATCAGCCGGTGCAGTTGATGCATTAACTGGTCGTAAAGCCTGTTTGCTCGCGCATCATGGCATGATTGCGGTGGGGGGTAATTTAGCAGAAGCGTTAGCGATTGCAATTGAAGTGGAAAATCTATGCGAACAATACTGGCGCTTATTGCAAATTACACCTGAGCCTCCACTGCTTTCAGAAGAACAAATGCGCGCAGTATTTCAACAGTTCAAAGGTTATCGGCATTGAGCTTTGATTGTTGAACGTTAAATCACTTGCGCTTCTGGCTAATTGCTTTACCCTGTCTTTGCATTACTTTTCGTTTTGTCATTTATCGTAACCAAAGCTTCTTAAAAAGCAGATAGCTGACTTAGCGTCATTGCTCACCTATGGAGGCAACATGGCACTACGGTTACGCTATCAAACAATTGAGTTTGGTGACATCGATATACACCTCTGCACATTACGCGATAAGCAGCAATTTAACGACCCTGAAGATGCTGCGCTTAATTTAGGCATTTCTTCTTCCTTATGGCCATTATTTGGCGTAATTTGGCCCTCCAGTATGGTGCTAGCGCATCACATGGATAACTACGATACGACAAATAAACGTATTCTAGAAATTGGCTGTGGGATGGCATTAACTAGTTTGTTACTTAATGAACAAGGTGCAGATATTACGGCGAGCGACTACCACCCTGAGGTCGAGACTTTTTTAAATAGGAATACCGATCTAAATAACGGAAAAACCATTGCTTTTGAACGTGCAGATTGGGCAAAGGTGTCTCATACGCTAGGCTGCTTTGATGTCATTATCGGCAGTGATATTTTGTATGAAGATGGACATATCGAACAACTAGCAGTTTTTATCGATAGGCATGCTAGACCTACTTGCGAAGTCATTCTAGTTGACCCTGGGCGTGGCCGCAAAACCAAGTTGAGTAAAGCGCTGACTAAATTTGGCTTTGAATCTACCCATACACAACCATTGCATACGGATTATCTAGATGAGCCGTTTAAGGGGCATATTTTGCGGTTTTGGCGCAGCGCCCAGTGATTGACCTTGAAATAACGGGCTATCTTTGCGACCATACGTTCGCAACTGATTTGAAATCTTACAGTTGAATAGACTGTCGAAGCGCTTCAGTGTGAATGATAAGCTAATTGTTTGGCCCACCGCATAGCAGCGAGCTTAGATTATTGAAACGTAAACGGTAATTGTTTGCTTCCTTTTACAACGACCTTGCGAAAGTCGAAAAAATATTTTTATATTTTTATTGTAAAGTGATGCAGCGTTTCATTGTGATTGTAGTGCCTTTGACGTAAAATAACATCCCGTCTGCAATAATTCTTATAAAGCCTTTTCATGACCAAATATGTATTTGTAACCGGCGGTGTTGTTTCTTCTTTAGGGAAAGGCATTGCGGCGGCAAGCTTAGGGGCTATCCTCGAGTCGCGTGGCCTTAATGTGACCATGCTGAAACTAGACCCTTATATCAACGTTGACCCTGGCACCATGTCACCTTTCCAACACGGCGA
>CAXIBZ010000032.1:0-10456 GCA_964022105.1 uncultured Methylophilaceae bacterium | reverse complement strand
CACAGTTGGATCTTGCTCTAAAATTGCATCTAAAATACTGTCGGAAACCTGATCTGCTAACTTATCAGGATGACCTTCAGAAACAGATTCTGAAGTAAAAAGAAATTCACTCATTGTATGCCTTGGAATAGTTAAAAGTTAAAATAGATGACACACCCGCTAAAGGCTAAAGCAAGCGTATCGGGTAAATTAGTTGGCTATTGTAGTGCATAATAAGTTCAAACAATACAAAAATTTAATGCTGTTACGTACTCAAAATCATCACAATACAGTATTATCAACTGCATGAAACTTAACTTTACAAAAATGCAAGGTGCTGGCAACGACTTTGTTGTGATTGACAGTTACACCTCTACGGTCAGATTGACTAAAGCGCAAATCCAACATATTGCCAATCGCTATTTTGGTGTAGGTTGTGATCAACTATTGATGGTAGAAAAAACAGAGATCCCAGACGTGGATTTTCGCTATCGAATCTTCAATGCTGATGGTGGTGAAGTAGAGCAATGTGGCAATGGTGCAAGATGTTTTGTGCGCTATGTCGTTGAAAAAGGGCTCACCAGTAAACACGAAATCAAGGTAGAGACAGCTGGTGGCATTATCACATTAACATTAGCAGATAATGGACAAGTGACTGTTAATATGGGAACACCTAACTTCAATCCAAGCGCTCTACCCTATTCTGCTCCGAAACAGCAATTACTCTATGATTTGGTACTGAAGGATTCACTCGTGCAAATAGCAGCTGTTTCCATGGGTAATCCACATGCAGTCGTCACAGTCGATAATGTTGAAACGACTAATATTGCAGAGATTGGACCACAAATAGAATCGCATCCACTATTCCCAAACCATGTCAATGCGGGCTTTATGCAGGTAATCAGCCCGCATGAGATCCAGTTGCGTGTCTATGAGCGCGGTAGCGGCGAAACGCTGGCCTGTGGCAGTGGTGCATGTGCGGCAGTGGTCAGTGGTATTCGTTTGAATTTGCTACAATCGCCAGTATTAGTCAATACACGAGGCGGCCAGCTTAAAATTGAGTGGCCTGATGCAATGGCACCTGTCATGATGACAGGGCCTGCTGAAATTGTATTTGAAGGTACCATTAACATTGAATAAATTAGACTTTTAGGATTAATGATGCAAGAAGATCAAATTGGTGCTTATTTAAAAGAACACCCTGAGTTTTTTGAAAAAAATGCGAGCTTACTCGCTGATATATACTTGCCCAGCCCACATGGCAACGGCACTATCTCATTATCTGAACGGCAACAGCTTGCCCAGCGCGATAAAATTACTGCACTAGAGGAACGCTACGCTGAACTGGTGCTTAACGCACAAGAAAATGATGCTATTGCTAATAAAATGCATCAATTTTTTGTGTTATTGCAACAAGCAAAGAGTTTTGATGCTGTTGAACAATTAGTCACTCATCAGTTACCTGATGCTTTCAACATTACTGACACCTGCTTAAGAGTCTGGACAAAGCCTGCCCATACCAATGACAGCGAGAAAGTTATATTTGATGCAGTACCAGAAGCCATTCAAAAATGGGTCAATACTATACATAACGTCTACTGCGGAGAAACACCTACTAGCATTGATATTGATGATTGGTTCATGCAACCGATACAGTCATTAGCTGTTTTACCACTTAGAAATGATACAGTTTATGGTTATTTAGCGTTAGGCAGCCACGAAGAAAAACGCTTTTATGTTGGCATGGGTACAGATTTTTTACAAAAACTAGATGACCATGTCAGTGCTGCTTTTTCAAGGTATATCATCACATAAATCGTGGAATTATTATCTGAATATCTCAATCATCTTAACGTTGAACGTGGTTTAAGTGCGCTCACTAGAGAAAATTACGCGCGCGATATCACAAATTTATTGGATCAAAATAAAGAGACTCCGCTAGAGCAATTAAATACAACAGACATCCGTAAAACAGTCGCAAAATTGCATAGTAAAGGGCTCAGTGGCAAAAGCATTGCACGAATGCTATCCAGCTGGCGTGGATTCTTTGACTTTCTTGTCAAAAGAAAAGGCTTTAGTCAAAATCCAGCACAGGGTATTCGCGCCCCCAAATCAGCCAAATCACTACCTCAAGCACTATCAATAGAACAAGCAATCAAATTAGTCGATATCAAAGAAGATGATCCACTGGGCATGCGGGACCATGCCGCACTAGAGTTATTTTATTCTTCTGGTTTGCGCTTAAGTGAACTTGTTAATCTTAATACTGACCAAATCGATTTTACCGAAGGCCCTGTCATGGTCCATGGCAAGGGGAACAAAACACGTATCGTACCGCTTGGCAGTCATGCCATGTCTGCCTTAAAAAAATGGTTGGATTTGCGGGCAAGTTTGTTAAAAAACAATCAAGCAGAAAAGGCTGTATTTATTGGAAAACAGGGCAAACGTATCTCTGCAAGAAATATTCAATATAGATTAAAAGAATGGTCAATTAAGCAAGGCATTAATACTTCTGTCCACCCGCACATGCTGCGCCACAGTTTTGCTTCCCATGTTTTACAATCAAGTGGTGATTTAAGAGCAGTACAGGAAATGCTAGGACATGCGAATATCAGTACCACACAAGTCTATACGCATCTTGACTACCAGCATTTAACAAAAGTGTACGATACTGCACACCCAAGAGCTAAAAAAAAGTAACTATTAGCCCTACACGATTAATCGTTCTTTATGCTATCGCAAACTCGATTTTTAATTTGATAGTGTTCAGAAAAAATACTCTCACGCTCCCAATCAAGCTGGCGTTTCAGCCCAAATAGATCGAACAATGAATACTGCAATCTTTCTAACGAAAAAGGCTTATTAAGATTCATTTTCATCGCAGCATAGTTTAAGTTAGGATAGTTTAGCTGTTTGGTGTCTACCCAAAACAATAGTGGTACTTCATAACCCTGTTTAAGGCCATTGAAACTGTGTCCAATGTGAGGTGTTATTTCACCTACATTTTGCCCATGATCTGAAAAGTAGGTAACTGAGGCCACTCTATAATAATCAGCCATATCTAGGATGGAGGAAACGACAAAATCCGTATACAAAATTGAATTATCATATTCGTTATAAATATCTTTACGGAAATCATCTTCATTTTTACGTTTTACGCTATCTGGAATAGTGCTGTCTGTGCCCCAATGATTATAGGCAACTGGATATCTCAGCTTATAGTCAGGATGTGAGCCAATGAAATGCACAAATATAACTTTTGATGGTGCTTTATCTTCTAGAGCATTTTTAATCGCAGGCAATAGTATTTCATCAAAATCATAACCCACGTCAAAGTCTCTTTTACTAAGTAGCTCACTGTAGTCTGCGAAATTTCCCCAAATTGATGACAATGCAACAACGCCTTCACCGCCAGATTGGTTTGACAACCAGAATGTCTTATAACCAACTTCTTTTAATATTGTCATTATATTTGGAGGCGCTACGTTATCCTCTAAATTTAGCTTCTCATTACCTAGCATGATATGCTCTAAAGAGGATTGGGTTAAAGGAGCGTCGGAACAGGCATCTGCCATCTGATAACGATCTAAACGTCTTGTAAGCTTCATCAGCGGGTTGGTATCTCGCTCATATCCGTATAAGGACATATGCTTACTCGTTACTGACTCACCGATAATAACAATATGGGCTTTTGTGGCTATTTTCGCTTCATCAATCAAAATGGCCCCGCTCGGTTCTGATTTCATATCAACATATTTTTTATAGGTTTCTCTATCCTGAGTCACATCATAGCTAGCCCTGATTGTAAAAGCGACAGGGTTACTGAAAACAAACGCTTCTCTATCGTATGAAAGATAGCTTAAACCAATAACGGTTATTAAAATTACAGTACGAAGCTTATGACCAGCATTGTCTCTAGCATATAACTTTGCTTGCTTGAAAATATGCCAAGAAAACCACACTGAAATTATCGTTGGTATCAAAGCATATAAAATCGACTTTTGATGCAACACAATAAACTCATATGACTCCTTACCGTCCGTATCCATTAAGGCACGAATCGATTGTGTACCGACCACTTGCTGATATGCAAACCAATGAAAGTACAACAGTGCCAAATAAACCAAAATCACCGATAACAAAAACCCTAAAATGCTAAGGTTTATTTTTTTAGGTAAAGAAGCTAAGGAACAAAAAAACAAATTGCAAAGTTAAAAATAAACGCTTTAATTAACCTTAAATAATAATCGTACCCGACACCAGCCGGCGCAAATATAATGGGCAAGATAAATGCAGGCGAACACAACAATACAAACGGCACCCCCAGTTGAATATAATTTTTATTCATTATTACGTCTCCCTATTAGTATTTTTAATAGGTCTTAATTAATTTTTATTAAATGTAATAAATCACTAACAAATGGTAAGTATTTACTAACTAGCTAACAACCACCCATATTGGTTAAATTGGTAAGAATACATACCCAAAATTAGGTATTTTTTTAGTAGTTAGTTATTATTTAAAAAATAACGGGAGTATATTTTTATGACAAATGAAATAACTTGATGCTTTTATATTTCAAAAGCGCGTTATTACTTAGATTGAATAAGTGAAAATCAAGCTGGTTACTTAATTTTAAATATCGATTTTCGGAGATATTAAACCGCAACTTTATAATGGTTTTTATGTCACACTAAATATGTCAAAATAATCATTAAGATTAAATTAATGATAATTAATAATTCAAAATTAACAGTTCACGAAAAGGATTACCATGGAACACACACTACCAGCACTACCCTATGCAAAAGATGCGCTAGCGCCTCACCTATCAGAAGAAACGTTAGAGTATCATTACGGTAAACACCATAATGCTTATGTAACCAACTTGAACAAACTTATTCCTGGCACAGAATTTGAAAATGCAAGTCTAGAAGACATCATCAAAAAGGCTCAAGGTGGTGTTTACAACAATGCAGCTCAAATCTGGAACCACACATTTTTTTGGAATTGTATGAAACCAAATGGTGGTGCAGCACCAACTGGCGCTTTAGCAGACGCGATAAATACAAAATGGGGCTCTTATGACGACTTTAAAGCCGCTTTCCAAGCGTCTGCAGTTGGCAACTTTGGTTCAGGCTGGACTTGGCTAGTTAAAAAAGCAGATGGTTCTGTCGACATTGTTAATATGGGTGCGGCAGGCACACCACTTACAACTGGCGATACACCATTATTATGCATTGACGTATGGGAGCACGCTTACTACATTGACTATCGTAATGCGCGTCCGAAATTTGTTGAAACCTTCTTAACCAGTTTAGTAAACTGGGAGTTTGCAAGTGCAAATTTTGCAGCTTAATCATTTTTAAGCTTAGGTTATAAAGCCAAGTGTAAGCACTTGGCTTTTTCATTTGTAGGGTTCAAATCACGCCAAAACTATTTTTCTAATGTTTTGTCACTTTAGGTAGCGTGGCAGTTATACACGACCCTGACCTTTACTAGCGTTTTACTCTTTTCATACTCAATTTCTGAGCTATAAGGAAAGTCACTATATTGAGTGTGATGATTACTTAATATTTTTTATTCAATCACTTACTAGGAATAATACATGCAGGATTTTCTGGTTTCTATTGGTCTAACTGATAGTAATGAACTTTTAACACTCACTAAAACTAGCGTTCGGATACTAATCATTATTGCAGTTGCCCTAACAATCAAATTTTTTTCTGGTCGCTTCATCATTGCCCTTAAAAACTATCTCAAAAATCGTTCGATTGATGACTTAGAAGAATATAAACGGATAGATACGATTGGCAGAGTATTTCGATATATCGTCACAATAGCGATTCTTGTCATAGCTGGCATACAGATACTGAATGAAATTGGCATCTCAATAGCGCCCGTACTTGCCGCTGCAGGTGTTGCTGGTGTAGCCATTGGCTTTGGTGCACAAAGCTTGGTAAAAGATTACTTTACTGGATTTTTCCTTTTGCTGGAAAATCAAGTTCGTCAAGGTGACGTTGCAGAAGTTGGTGGCAAAAGCGGCTTAGTGGAAGAAATTACATTACGCTACATCAAAATGCGGGATTATGACGGTAATGTGCATTATGTTCCGAATGGTACGATTTCAACGGTAACCAATATGAGTCGCGAATTTGCTCAATCCGTCATTGATATAGGTGTAGCATATCGCGAAAATGTGGATGAAGTCATGCAGGTAATGAAAGAAGTTGGCCAAGACTTAAGAGTAGACAAAGACTTTAAGTATAAAATACTAGACGATATGGAAATGGCTGGTGTTGATCGATTGGCTGATTCAGCTGTTGTCATTCGCTGCAGATTCAAAGTACTACCACTTGAGCAATGGGGTGTCAGACGTGAATATTTTAAAAGGTTAAAAGCAGCATTCGATGTGAAGGGCATAGAAATTCCTTTTCCTCACCTCACCCTTTATCAAGGGGTTGGACGTGATGGCAAGGCGCCTGCCTTAAATATCAACTATACAGCAAACTAACACTATTATAGCCTTGCTAGGCTCATGGTAATATTGCATCAATGTTGTTTCTTTAATGATAGATAATGGCTGACCTGCTAACACCTACAGCAATATGGGCACTCATCAAGAATGCTAGCCAGTGGTTAGTCAACTTACGCCGCGCCAGCAAAAATCGACAGCTTGAATCCATAGCAGCACTCAGAAAAGTGATTTTGGCAGCACGCAAAACAGCCGTTTATGTTCGTCAACTCGAAGACACTAAACAACGCCATTACCCAACAGAAGATGAGCTAGCCAGATTGTGGACAGAATTAAGTTTTTTACTTGAAGACATTCATGTACCAAAACTTGCAAAACGTTGTTCGATTAATGGCAAGCAATGGGCAGACCCTAAAAGTATGAATAAAGACTTTCTAGATAAAGCTGATGCAGGCTTAGAAAGAATTGAGCAACTGGCTAATCAGTTATTAGCTCAATTAGAACGATGAAATCATGCTAAAATAGCAACTATGTTGCAACGCACGCTTATTCACCTTAGCTTAATTTTACTGTTTGCTTTCACGCAAATGGGCGTTGCTACGCATGAAATTAGTCACCTCACAGACAAGCAACAGCAGCACCAACAAGACAAAAACCACCAGCAAAGCCAGTGCGAACAATGTCTGATAATAAGTCACGCAGCAAATGCACCGTTAGCGCACAGTTTTGTTTTTGTCAGCTCACCGATTAAACAATTCTATTTCGCTGGGCTGATAGCAATTTCTGCTTCTCATACATCGGCCCCATACAACGCTCGTGCACCGCCCTCAACTTCACGAACTTAATTGCTTAACGCCAAACTAGCGATTGCTTAGCATGGCCCAATATTGATTACATTGTGAGGATTACAAAATGCTATCTCAACGACAAGCGGTGCGCGCATCAATTGCAGCACCCCAATTAGCACGTAGAAAAATACTACTAGCAGTCTCTGCTATTTTTACAAACTGCATCACCTTTAGTACTTTCAGTGTCGCTGCAGAGGAAACGAATATTGATTTAAACCCTGTTCCCGTTACGGGGAACCCCTTAGGTGTCGGATCTGATGAACTGGTTGTTCCAGTTTCAGTGCTTAATGGCCGTGAATTAAGTCTACGCCGCGAAAGTACATTAGGCGAGACTCTGAACGGTATTCCCGGCGTAACAGCAACTCAATTCGGTCCAAATGCATCACGACCAGTGATTCGTGGCTTAGATGCTGAACGCGTGCGCATCATGCAGAACGGGGTCGGCATTTTGGATGCATCTAGTTTGAGCTTTGACCATGCAGTGGGGATCGATCCACTCATCATTGAACAAATTGATGTAGTCCGTGGGCCAGCTGCCTTACTTTATGGCGGAAGTGCCATGGGTGGCGTGGTGAATGCAATTGATCACCGCATCCCCACTGAGTCTCTAGAGGGTATCATTGGACGAGCAGAAGCACGATTTGGTGGCGCTAATGATCAGCGCAATGGTGCTGCTGTCATCGATATCGGCAATGGTCAATTTGCTATGCATATTGACGCCTTCAAACGCAAAACAAATGATTTAAATATACCAGGCTATGCTGTTTCTCGTCGTAAAAGTGAAGCGGATGGCACACCAAGAGAAAACAATGGACGACTCGTTAACAGCGATGCTGAAAGCGATGGCGGTGCATTGGGCGCATCACTAACCTTTGATAATGGCTATATTGGCGCATCTTTTTCAACCTTAGATAACAATTATGGTGTTGTTGCAGAAGAGGATGTCCGCATTGATATGAAAAGTGATCGTTGGGATTTAGCGTCTGAATTTACAGATTTAGGCACCATGATTCATCGTGTGAAATTTCGTGTAGCACATACTGATTACGAACACAGTGAACTTGAAGGCAGTGAAGTAGGCACCACTTTTAAGAATAGAGGCCTAGAAGGCACCTTTGAAGCTAGTCATACTCCCATTGCTGGGCTAAATGGTGTTATTGGTTATCAATTTAGCAATACTAATTTTGAAGCATTAGGTGAAGAAGCTTTTGTGCCGAATGTGAATACGCAAAATAAAGCGATTTATTTATACGAGGAGCTTCCTTTAGGAGGCAATGAAAACGCGCCACACAAAATTACTTTTGGTGGTCGCATAGGTCATACACAAGTTGACTCAAAAGATAGTGCTAATTTTGGCCCAGGCCAAAACAATAGCTTTAATCCAAACAGCTTTGCGCTAGGTGGTTTGTATAGCATTAATAATAACTGGTCAGTCACTGGTAATTTGTCGCATAATGAACGCGCACCAGCTTACTTTGAGCTGTATGCTGATGGCGCCCATGTTGCGACTGGCCAGTTTGAGGTTGGTGATAGTAATTTAAGTGAAGAGCGCTCAAATGGTATTGATGCGCAGATACGCTGGAAAGATGCAAAAAATAGCTTTAGTTTAGGTGCTTACTACACACGCTTTAGTAACTTTATTGGGTTGTTTAATTCAGGGAGAGATATTGAAGTAGAACCTGGCGAATTCTTACCAGAAGCACAATTTATTGCAGTTCCTGCAACATTTAAAGGCATTGAAGCTGAAGGAAAGTTCAACTTGACCTCCAACTTAGATTGGACTGTACGAGGTGACTATGTGCATGCCAAAGATAGACGCAATAACGACTATTTACCCAGAATCTCTCCGTTAAGGTTGGGCACTGGACTCCAATATCAACAAAATGGATTTAGTGCACGTTTTGATGTTTTGCGTGCATTTGCACAGAACAACACGGCAGACAATGAGTTAAAAACGGATGGCTACACCAATTTATCCGCGCTCGTTGCCTATAAATTGCCGATTAAATTCAACATGGAGCTCTTTGCTAAAGCAAACAACTTATTGAATGATGAAATCAGGGAGCATGCCTCCTTCTTGAAAGACATATCACCTGCTGGTGAGCGCTCACTTGTAATAGGCGCTAGAGCAGACTTTTAAACTGCTAGACTTTAATCTAGATAGGGTTGGTTAAACTCAACCCTATCTTCAACCCAGTAATACAAGACCCCAGGTCATCACCACATTTGTTAAGGCAACAAACACAGCCGCACTGCCAATATCTTTAGCACGCTTTGCCAAAGCATGACGTTCAATAGAAACACGATCTACTACCGCTTCAATAGCAGAATTGAGTAACTCGACAATTAATACTAAAAATATACTGCCTATCATTAAAATGCGATGTAGTGCTTCACTTTCTAAATATAGTGCAAGCGGTACTAACACTATCGCTAAAAAAACCTCTTGCCGAAAAGCGTCCTCATGCTTAAAAGCAGCTCTAAATCCTTCAACAGAATAACCAAATGCGTTCATTAACCGCCTAACACCTGTTTTCCCTTTATAAGGACTTTCTTCATGGGCTTGCGAGTTTGAGTCTAAATTGTTCATGATTAATTACCAAAAAATGTTGGAAGCATTTTAACATGCGTTATCATGTTGTTTTATGGATTTAACAAACAGTAAAGGTTATGTCACATGGCACGAATGGTAAATTGTATAAAACTAGGGAAAGAAGCCGAAGGGATGGATTTTCCTCCTTATCCTGGTGAATTAGGTAAACGGATTTATTTACAAGTTTCAAAGGAAGCTTGGGCAACTTGGCTGAAGCAACAAACCATGTTGGTAAACGAAAATCGCCTTAGCTTAGCAGACCCAGCTGCACGTAAATATCTACAGGAACAAACAGAAAAGTATTTTTTTGGTGAGGGCGCTGATGTAGCCGAAGGTTATGTCCCAGAAAACAAATAAGTCATTATAACAAGATGAAAAAGTTCATTTTTATATTGGCTGCCTTCTTTCTGTTTCAGCAGTTTTATCCAACAAAAACAATAGAAGTAAGTCCAATCAAACATGAGAATGTCATCCTCTATGCAACCGATTGGTGTGGCTATTGTAAAAAAATGCGGACGTTTCTTGCCGAAAACAATATTAATTATATTGAGTATGATGTT
>CAXIBZ010000031.1:0-10479 GCA_964022105.1 uncultured Methylophilaceae bacterium | reverse complement strand
GTGATAAGGGACGTTATTTGGGTAAAGGCGTGCTTCAAGCTGTTGAGAATGTAAATACGGAAATTACTGAAGCAATTATTGGCCTTGATTGTGAAGAGCAAAGTTTTATAGATAAAACATTAATTGAGCTTGATGGCACAGATAATAAAGACCGTTTAGGCGCAAATGCAATTCTTGCTGTATCTATGGCATGTGCACGAGCAGCAGCTGAAGAAAGCGGCCTGCCTCTTTATCGTTATTTAGGTGGTTCTGGCATGATGCAATTGCCAACGCCGATGATGAATATTATTAATGGTGGTGAGCATGCAGACAACTCAGTTGATATTCAAGAGTTTATGATTATTCCTGCCGGCTTACCTACTTTCCGTGAAGCATTGCGCTGTGGTGCAGAAGTTTTCCACCAATTGAAAAAGACATTAACTGCAAAAGGTTTGGCGACAACTGTTGGTGATGAAGGTGGCTTTGCACCTGATTTGCCTTCTAATGAAGCAGCGTTACAACTGATCATGGAAGCGATTACTGCAGCTGGATATGAGCCAGGCAAAGATGTATATCTCGGTTTGGACTGTGCAAGTAGTGAATTTTATAAAGATGGGCAATATGTACTTGCATCTGAGGGGGCTTCTCTATCTTCAGCACAATTTTGTGACTATCTAGCCACGTTATGTGACAAATATCCCATTATCAGCATTGAAGATGGTATGGATGAATTTGATTGGGATGGTTGGGATTTATTGACCAAACGCTTAGGTGGCAAAGTCCAATTAGTCGGCGATGACCTGTTTGTGACGAATCCAAAAATATTAAAAGAAGGGATTAAGCGTGGTGTAGCAAACTCTGTACTCATTAAAGTGAACCAAATTGGCACGCTAACAGAAACATTTGAAACGATTGAGATGGCAAAACGCGCGGGTTATACGGCTGTTGTTTCGCATCGCTCAGGTGAAACAGAAGATACAACGATTGCTGACATCTCAGTTGCAACCAATGCGTTACAGATTAAAACAGGTTCTCTATGCCGCTCAGAGCGTGTAGCAAAATACAATCAATTGCTACGCATTGAGGAAGAGCTAGGTGATGCAACGAGTTATGCGGGTTTGTCGGCTTTTTATCAATTATTTAAGTAAGCTGTTTTTGAGTTTGTTTTCTTTATTGCTGTTTTAAAAGGGAAATGGTTAACCAATAACCAGAAATGAAAGCCTTAACGTTAATATTTGTGATATTAATAGCGTTGCTACAATATCCGCTGTGGTTAGGCAAAGGGAGTTGGCTACGCGTCTGGCGAGTGAATCAACAGGTTACCGAGCAAACAGAACAAAATAATATTTACAAACAGCGTAATGATGCATTAAGAGCTGAGGTGCGTGATCTCAAACAGGGCAATGATGCTGTAGAAGAGCGCGCACGTAGTGAACTTGGCATGATTAAGTCAGATGAAGTCTTTTATCAAGTCATCGATCAAGCCATGCCAAGTAAACCAGCGATATCGGCAACTGAACCAGAGGTCATTGACTAGTTAAGTTGGGCTGATGCTTTTTTCCAAAGAGTAGGGCAGTGTGCCAAACAACACAGGGCTTTGTTGCCAGTAAGTGTTGCCTGCCTCTTTTGCTTCAATTCGCATTTCAATTAGCGCATCAAAACCTTTGTCTGGGTTTGGAGCGACTTTGACAATTTGACCAACTTCATTTTGCTGAGTATCCATAACCTTATCGCCAGGGTTAGGCTGTACATCACTTAATATCGTTGCTTTATAAGTGCGGCGTTTCACCGTGCCTAGATAGTGCGTCCGCGCAACAATTTCTTGTCCTGTGTAGCATCCTTTCTTAAAATTAATGCCATCTAAAATATCTAGGTTCAACATTTGTGGTACGAATTGTTCTTGCGTATTTTCTGTCACATCTGGTATGCCAGTTTGTATATCTAGCCAATCCCAACATGGCTTACCTACCAGCGTACAACTGCTTTTAATGCTATTGAATGTGTTAAGTGCGTGCGTTTCATCAATTAATACTTCAAAGCGTTGATGGCCTTCGATACTGGGAAGTTTTAAGATTAAACCAATGTTTTCACCAGCTTGCTCAATAGATGATGTAGCAAAATCTTGAGTAGGTATGTTGCTAAACTGTTTAAGCAATATTGATGCACTTTCTGGCCCATTAATACCCAATCGAATCATCTGATTGCTAGCGTCTGTAATTTCAACTTTTGCGCGCAATACATACATTTTTAATCGTTTCATAATCGCGGGTAGCAAAGATTGGTTCAGTTGAAGATAGAATTTTTTATCGTGCGTAAAAGCGAGGAAAAGTGCTAATAGGCGGCCCTTAGGTGTGCAATACCCACTGAAGTGGGCATGATGCCCATCTAGCGCTTTTACATCATTAGTAACTTGTCCTTGCAAGAAGGTGACCGCATCATCGCCACTAAGAGCAATTAGCCCTGTGTGTGAGAGGTCGCAAAGTATATTACTAGATTGCGTATTATTTAATTCATTTGTCGCATCACCAAAGTGTTGGATTGCTCCATCTTCATATACAGCACCTTGTGCTTCAAAAGTCGTTTGCCAATTTGTTTCTGTCATGCCAATATTTGCCTTATATGAGAGCCCAATTAAATCAAGCGATTGAAATTACGTTGAAACCATCGCTGTTATTATTGGGGCTACTATTTAGTATTACAATAGTAAGTGGTTTTATCCTAGTAACCTTAACTCTCTTTTTTTGGATCAAGCTAATCATCATCGCTTTGGTCGTATTTTCTAGTGTATATTATATTTTACGCGATTGTTTGTTGTTATTGCCATGGTCATGGCGGTGTGTAGAGGTCAATCGTTTAGGTGAATTAAGACTGACTAACCAGCAAGGGCAACAATTTAGACCAAGAGTTCAAGCAAGCAGCTTGATACACTCCCACCTGATTATTTTAAACTTAGAGCAAACGTCCCTGCATAACGGCTTCTTTAAACGTTTACCTAGTTTGATATTGTTATCTAGCCCAGCTAATACAGAGCAACATCGGCTGCTACGTGTTTGGTTGCGCTGGTGGCAGCATCCCAAAGACTAACCAATGTAGTTGTCATGCGCAATAGCCGCTTCTTTGCCCGTGTGCCTTTTTAATGATTTTTTGTATAGTCCTATTGTTTCTGCCATACGTTTGAATGGATGTTTACTATAATACGCCGACAGTAATATTAATCCTGCAAGTGCTGCCAATATCCATCCAATATCAAATGGCGCGATATCACGACGTGCAGGTTTTTGTTTTTTCATGGATGCTAATACATTCTGAACTTTGTCACCACGTGTGTAGATTGCACCAATTTCCTCACTAATTTCTTTAAGGTAGGTTTCATCGAGTTTCGAAATATATCTGTCATGCTCCCCTGAAGCAATGCTATCGTCTCTAGTCCCAATATTGGATTCAGATATTTGTGCAATACCTGGTTGCAGGGCAAAACTTTCATTAGACCAGTAGCCTATCACTTGGTTATCTTGGCTCAGTTTTGGAATAGCGGCACCTTCTTCACTACCGACGCCGACGATTAACCAGTCCTTTGCATCTTGAAGGCCTTTTAAATCTTTGGTGTTAAAAACATGCAGTTTTGGCGCTTCTTCACCATCAGTAAAAAAAACAACCTGCGCTGTTAACTCTTTAGGGAAAGAACGTAATGTTCTTGAGATACTGTAGAGATTTTCTCGTATCCGACTATTACCAGACCATGCTGTGCGCCAATCCAAATGATCGATAGTGTCTTGTATTGCATGAAAGTTTTCACATACTTAAATAGGGTGATACAGCGCTGCAGTGCTCACGCCAGCAAATAACGACAAACCAACTTTGGTGCCACATGGTAAGGACGAAACAACTTCGTGCATTAAGGTCTGCATATGCTCAATACGAGTGATGGTTTTACCATTTTTTTTAATATCTGGCGTATTCATACTTTGTGAAATGTCAGCGACTAGCATATAGGTATAAATGTTATGTTTGACTGGAACAGTTGGGCGAAACATTGCTGCAATCAATAAAACTAATGCGCCACAAAGCAAAGCTGAATCTCTATTGTTCTTTAAAAAAGTAATCAAATTATGCATATATTGCTTTATTTCATCTTTAATAGGTTTGTTTATGGCAGACCAACAGGAATATTCCCCATGATGATACCTGGAGAGTCTGAATCGCTAATGCCTGGTGTTGGATTCTCAGGGAGCAACATCATAATACGATCCAGGTTTCTGCGTGTACCCCAGTTACTGTTGTCCAGTTTAATCGCATTCTTGTATGCCGTTTTGGCTTCTACAAGCAAATACTCTGCTTCGTCTCTTGTTCTTGGGTCATTGCCGCTATCAATCCTGAGCGCCTTTAGAAAAAACATGTTGCCGATATTATGAAAAACAGCCGCACGGTTGCTGGCAGAGCCAGTATTGGTTAAACCAGAAAATAATTTAGTCGCTTCTTTATAGTAATCTTTCTTGGCAAGCCAGTAAGCTTGCGCATATTTGGCTTCGTAACTTGTCTTATCTGTTTTTGGCGGCGTACCAGTTGTCACCGACTGGTTAAAGTCTTCAATCTGTTTAAGTCTTTTCATTTGATGTGCTATACCAAGAGCAGCGAGTACTGCAATGATAGTTAGCGACCAAGTCAATTTTTTTACTGTTAAAAATCTTAGGCCGAACGCCATGTTTTATTCTCCAAATATTTCACACCGAGCAATAGAGCAATCATCAGTGCAGCGATTAGATAGCATAGTTGTGTAAAGTTTTTACCTGGAATTTTTTCCAGGTAAGTAATTGGTTTCTTTTCTTTTTTATTAATGTCAAAAATTGCAGCCTCTAATGATTTTGGGTCATCTGCTTCATAAGCTTGGAAAGGCGTATCCAATGTTTTGAAAAAACTAAATAACTCTATTGGTGCTGGTGGTAATTCAACTTCGTTCCAATTTTCATATTTTGGATCAAAAATACTAAGGCCATTCGGTTGTCTTAAGACGATCCAGTACAAGGTGATATTGAATTGTCGTAACCAATCTTTAAGTTTTTGCTGTACAACACCATCTACTTTACCAGCACCATCAGAAATCAAAATAATGGCGCGCGAACCTGAGTCTGGCACATCATTAAACAAACCCACTGCACTGGTTAAACCTGCACCAATATTAGTTTGGAATAATGCACTGCCTGATGTGGCTTTAATCGCTGCTAATACGGCTTCTCTGTTCTCTGAGAGTGGAAGGACATACATGGCCGAGTTGCTAAAGGTAATAATACCGATCATGTCGTTTTCTCGCGCATTCACAAATGCAGTCATTAATCGACTAGCCGCTGCAGATTTTGTTTCACCTACGTTGCCAGCTGCAACCCCACCTGAGAACGGATCGTCCATACTGGCACTTCTATCCAGAACGAGCGCAATTTGTGCTCCTATACCTACTTTTTCAACTTTTTGCTCAAGTGTGTGTGGGTCTGCCAAACCTAAAATAATGCAAATAATGCTGACACTGGCGAGTACTTTTAACAGTATGCCAATTAAGTCTGATAGTGCATCATGAGGCAACATCTCTACCCAAGAATAGCTGCGTGTATGTGAGCGCTCCAGTAATATTGGCAATATTGCTAACGGCAATAACCATAACACTAATGGGTTAGTAACTGCCATTAGGCTACCTTTCCTTGCGGTAGGTCAGGCGTTAGACCACGTTCACAGTCTCGTAAAGTTCGGCAGAGTTTTAGCAGCCAATATTTTTGATTTTCATCATTCAATTTATGTGAGGCATCCTGAAAGAACACTTCATGAGACAACCCGAAAAATGCATCAATTTCTTGCTTAGCAGGTGCAAATGCTGGGTTTTTTGCAATGAAAGCATCTAAATTATTAGTAAATAAACTACCGCCAGCTGTTTGATTTAGCGCTTCGTGTACACGGCTTACGGCCTGTTTTATATCCTCAGGTGAGTTAGTAAGTTTTTTGATGTCACGATAAGCTTTAGCAAAAGGAGCACCCATTCTAGGTAACCAAGCATGGGAGCCAAGAATGTATAACAAACCTAAAAGTGACAACGCTAAAATAACAGCCAATACTTTTAAATTAAATATTACTTTGCTGTTGTCTATGGTCAGCGGCGGTATAAAAGGATACATTTCTTGATCCAATTTAATTTGGCCAATAACCGACAAAGGTGAGATTCTGAAATTAAAAGATGGTAAGCGAAGTTGCACAACCTCTTTGCTCTCAGTATTCCGTAATTTAAGTATCTCTGCACGTAAAGCTGCAGGCTTAGCAACACGATCTGTTTTAAAAACTTGATAATATAAGTCTAGTGTATAGGCTTCACCATCAGAGGATTCTGATTTTTCAACGTCAATTTTCGCTAGTTCAATACCTGAAACCTGGCCTTTATAGCGGTGCTCATAGCCTACGATTGGTAATGATTCTTTTATTAGCTGATAAGGTTTTTTAATTGACAGTGTTACTTTGCGATGGAGTATGTCGCCAATTACATAGCCAGCGTCTCTAGTTGGGTCTTCAACACTGAAATCAACATATTGGCTGTCCACCTCAGGCAACTTTACTTCGGCTAATGTCAATGTGGCGTAGCAGGTTGCCCATATAAGCATGAAAACATGCAATAAAGTATGGCGATTTAAATAACGTGAATACATAGGTTTACTCATTATCATTATGCTGGAATATACTGATGGAAGTAATCACTCAGTAAATCTGCATCAAATTGGTTGGTCACAAAAAAGGGTTGCATGTCAAAACGTAAAAATAAATCTTCAATGGCTTTACGTCTTTGTTTAAAGCTATCTAGAATGCGTTTTCGATATTCTTTACGCAAGAATAATGTTCGCTTCGCACCTGTTTCAGGGTCAGTTACATTAGCAATACCAAACTCTGGTAGGTCTTCATACTCTGCGGTATCCCACAACACAACAGGGATGATGTGATGACGGAGCATTAATACCAGGGCTTCCTCTAGATCTTTGATTGGCATATGGAAATCAGAAACCAAGAAGATGAGAGAGCGCTCTCGGGGCAGCATACGTACCGTATCGATTAATGCAGTGCTCGCGACTTCATTGGGTTGATATGATTTAAGCTTTTCAGCCATTTCAATTGCCATATGTGGTCTGGCTGATAGGGTTGCTATCCAGTCTTCACGTATTTCATCGTCAAAGCCGATAAGACCGAAAGGGTCACCGTTGTGCGTAACAGATTGCGCTACAGATTGAATAATGTCACCAGCAATAGCGATTTTACGTTCCTTACTACCATACTGCATTGAGCCAGACATGTCGCACAAAACAAACACTGGTGCGGCACTTTTTTGATTAAAAATGCGCACATAAATTTGTTCCATTGGGTCGCGAATTGTTTGCCGCAAATCTATCCGTCTAGGATCAGGATATGAGAGTAATGTGGCATGACCACGAAACTCCATTCCCATCCCACGCTGATTACTGCGGTGACTACCTGGTCGGCGCGAATTAGAACGCCAATTAATATGGTAGCTAAATTCTTTAATATGGTCTGGACGCATAAGCTATGTTAGATGAATATAATGGAACTGTTTTAGGGCGCTGCAATGACATTGATAATACCGTCAAGCATTTCTCGTGCAATCTCAGTACGACGCATCTCATAAACAGGACTAAAGACGACTCTATGGGCAATCGTTTCATGGAAAACAGCATGTATATCATCAGGTAGCACGGCATCCCTATCATTCAACCAAGCATTCACTCTTGCCGCTCTAAGCAGCATACCCATACCGCGAGGACTAGCCCCTGATAAGACCAGTCTGTTCATGTCAACACCTGATACTGATACACCATAATTCATTGGCGATTTTGTTGCTTGCCATAGCTCGAGTGCATATTTACGTAATGCAGGGCTGGCACTAATACTATCTTGTAATTGTGCAGCAAAACTATTGAGTTCCTTATAGGCTAAGATGTTTTCTGGTACACCAGCAACTAGCTTATCCACATTATGAAAACGTGTATCAAAAACAAGTGACTCCATGATGTCATGATCTTTAGGTACAACAATTGGAATCTCCATCATGAAACGATCGCGAGCAGCAGAAGGGATATCAAATGTTTCCTCTTTTTCTACTTGATTTCGATCTGCGAAAACTAACATGTGGGGAAAGTGATGTTCTTTATTGAAAGCAGTCAACGTACGTTCTGCCATGACACGAAGCAATAGTGAATGCACCTGCGGTCGAGCACGGTTGATTTCGTTAAAAAAGAATATTGATAGGTCTTCACCAGCTTCTAAAATAGGTCCTGGACTTACATGTGGCTTACCATCTTCACCCAGATAAGTGTGATACACCAAATCGTTGGGCATTAAATCGATTGTACCTTCAATCCTTTGATAAGCGCCACCAACACCCCGTGCAATCGCGCGCAAAAGTGTTGTTTTACCCACACCAACATCACCTTCTAGTAATACATGACCACGAGCAAAGATTGAGATAGTGATTAATCGGATAGGGTTGGTTTGACCCACAACAACTTTATTGACTTCTGATTCAAGTGTCAGCGCATGTTGACGCCAGTCTGCTAATTGACGATCGCTCATCGTGTTTTCCTAATTTAAGTTTGGTTAGAATTAAAAGCTTATTTGTAACATAATGTAACAATACTAAACTATTTTTAAAAGAGTGTATACAGGTTTGTATAGTTAAATTTATTTTTTTAATCGCTCAGTGTTTTGAAGATTAATACAAGTTAGGGCTTTCCTGAAAAGCGTTTTCCAGCGAAAATAGCGTCTGTGTCAATAAGGATATAAAAATCATAATGTCAAAACAAAACAGTTATACCAAAGAAGACTTATTAGCTTGTGGTAGGGGTGAAATGTTCGGTGAGGGCAACGCACAGTTGCCATTGCCGCCAATGTTAATGTTTGATCGTATTGTCAGTATCACTGATGATGGTGGTAAGTATGGTAATGGTCAAATAATCGCAGAACTCGATATTACGCCTGACTTATGGTTTTTTGAATGCCACTTTACTGGTGATCCAGTCATGCCAGGTTGCTTGGGACTAGATGCAATGTGGCAATTGGTTGGTTTTTATTTAGGATGGAAGGGTGGTTTAGGTCGCGGTCGCGCTTTAGGTGCTGGCGAAGTGAAGTTTACTGGACAAGTCTTGCCGACAGCAAAAAAAGCGACCTATACTATAGATTTGAAAAGAGTGATTTTGCGTAAGCTAGTCATGGGAATTGCTGATGCAAAAATGGATTTAGATGGTCGTGAGATTTATGTTGCAAATGATTTACGTGTTGGTCTTTTTACCACCACAGATAATTTTTAATAGTAGGGGGAACACGTGATGAAACGTGTTGTGATAACAGGTTTAGGCATCGTATCAAGTCTGGGCAACAATAAAGCGGAAGTGAAAAAAAGCCTGTTTGACGGTAAGTCTGGAATTTCATTTCAGCCAGAATATTTGGAGCGAGGTTTGCGCTCACATGTGGCTGGATCGGTTAAGAATTTGAATATTGAGGAACTCATTGATCGCAAATTGCTGCGATTTATGGCAAAAGGGCATGCCTACACTTGGATTGCTATGCAAGAGGCAATAGCTGATGCTTCCTTGCCTGAAGACCTGGTTTCAAATGTTCGAACTGGACTTATTGTAGGTGCAGGAGGTACATCGACAGAAAGTATGTTGCAAAGTACTAACACGCTTGCAGAAAAGGGTATTCGACGGGTAGGACCATACATGGTGACGAAGACCATGAGTAGTGGTATAGCAGCTTGCCTAGCAACAGGCGCGAAGATAAAAGGTGTTAATTATGGCATTAGTTCGGCTTGTTCAACCAGTGCTCACTGCATTGGGGCTGGTGTTGAGCAGATTCAGTTAGGCAAACAGGATATTGTATTTGCTGGAGGTGGGGAGGAAGAACACTGGACCATGAGCTTCTTATTTGACGCCATGGGAGCGCTATCTACTAAATACAACGAAACACCAGAGAAAGCATCACGTACTTATGATGCAGATCGGGATGGTTTTGTCATTTCAGGTGGTGGTGGTATCGTTGTACTAGAAGAGTATGAACATGCCAAAGCACGAGGTGCGAAGATTTATGCCGAAGTAATCGGTTATGGCGCAACTTCTGACGGTTATGACATGGTCGCGCCAAGTGGTGAGGGGGCCGTGCGCTGTATGAACTTGGCGCTACAAGGCCATGATGGCAATAAAATTGAAAAAGTTGACTACATTAATACCCATGGCACCTCAACGCCAGTTGGTGATACGAAAGAGCTAGAAGCAATTCGAGAAGTATTTGGAAACAGTACAACGGCGATTGCTTCAACAAAATCACTATCCGGTCATGCGCTGGGTGCAGCTGGTGTAAACGAGGCTATTTATACCTTAATTATGATGGAAAGCAATTTTATAGCTGCATCCGCTAATATTGAAACCTTGGACCCAGCTGCAGAAGGGTTAAATATTGTGCGTAAAC
>CAXIBZ010000030.1:0-10603 GCA_964022105.1 uncultured Methylophilaceae bacterium | reverse complement strand
CCTGATTCGTCACCGCCTGTGCCCGCGCGTATTTCTAAGATAACGTTTTTATCGTCATTAGGGTCTTTGGGAATCAGTAACTTTTGTAGTTCTAATTCAATTTCTTCAAGGCGCTTTTTACCAGTTTCAATTTCTTCCTGTGCAAACGCTTTCATCTCTGGGTCGCTAAGCATGTTATGTGCTTCTTTGATGTCTGCCTCTGTTTGTATGTAAGTATGATATTGCTCTACGATTGGCATGACTTCGGCATGCTCGCGGGTGATTTTGAGGTAGTTGTCCATGTTATTGGTAATGTCTTCAGAGGACATCAGGCGATTTAACTCTTCAAGGCGGTCGCTAAGATTGGCAAGTTTTTGTAAGATGCTTGGTTTCATGGTTTCGTTTGTTGCTGTGAAAATTAATTAAAGGTTTGCGTTATTGCTTGATTTGGTAAATATGTTGCAGTAATGCTGCAAGGCGCTCGTGTTCATCGCCGTGGCTTTGGTTGAGCGCATGGCTTGGGGCATGTAAGAATTTCTTTGTTAAAGCGATACTGAGTAACTCCATCGCTTTTTCTGGGCTTTCGCCTCTTTGGATGAGTTTTACCGCTTTCTCTAATTCAGCAGCACGCATCCTTTCTGCTTGATCGCGCAGGGCTTTGATGGTTGGAACGGAATTACGCTTATGTAGCCACTGCATAAAACTTTCAACACGGGCTTCAACAATGCTTTCTGCAGTGAGTGCGGCTTCTTGCCGGTTTTCAATCCCATCAGTAACGACTTGTGCAAGATCATCGACGGTGTATAGAAAAACATCATCTAGCTGAGAAACTTCTGCTTCTATATCACGTGGCACGGCTAAATCGACCATAAAAATAGGGCGGTGACGGCGTGATTTAACTGCTCGCTCGACCATGCCTAGGCCCACTATCGGCAGCTGACTGGCAGTGCTGGTGATGACAATATCAAATTCTGCAAAACGCTCTGGCAAGTCATTTAGTAATATTGCATCCGCGCTAACTTTTTCAGCTAGCTCCGATCCGCGCTCGATGGTGCGGTTTGCCACGGTCATGGACTTGGGTTTTTGCGCAGCAAAGTGATTGGCACATAGGGCAATCATTTCGCCTGCACCAATGAAGAGTACTTTTTGTCCATTCAAATTGCCGAAAATACGTTGCGCTAATTTAACTGCTGCTGCGGCCATTGAAATTGAGCTAGCACCAATATCTGTATTCGTGCGGACCTCTTTTGCAACCTCAAAAGTCCGTTGAAACAGTTTATGTAGATTTGTCCCCAGTGTACCAGCTTCTTGCGCCGTTTTTACCGATTGTTTGAACTGTCCTAATATCTGTGCCTCACCCAAGACCATACTATCCAATCCGGACGCCACTCTAAACGCATGTTTTACTGCCTCCTGGTTCGCTAGTGTATAGGTATAAGGCTGGATGCGAGTCAGTTCTAAACGATGATAATGCGCTAGCCAGTTAATGACTGGTTCAGCATTCGCCGTTTGTACATAGATTTCTGTGCGATTACAGGTTGACAAAATAGCAGCTTCATTGGCGTTTTTAATGGTCAAATCTGCCAGTGCTTCACGCATGGAATCTGGACTAAACGCGACATTTTCGCGAATTTCTAAAGGGGCGGTGTTGTGGTTAACACCTATCGTATACAGCTGCATTTCGCTATTTTACCAAGTCATTGATGCGGTTGGAAAATAAAGTAACGCATAAACTACGGTTTAGTTCACACAATCAAATAGCAAGCGCTTATGGAAAATGCGCAATTCAGGTTAGAATAATGTTTTTGATAGACCATCCAAAACAAACAACGGAAATAGCTATGAGTAAAGAATATAGAATTGCCCCAAGTATTTTGTCAGCCAACTTTGCGAAACTTGGTCAAGAGATCGAAGACGTCATTAAATCTGGAACAGATATTGTGCACTTTGATGTCATGGATAATCATTACGTGCCTAACTTAACCATCGGGCCACTCGTTTGTGATGCCATTCGTGATTTGTCACATAATGTTGGTGCAATTATTGATGTGCACTTGATGGTTGAGCCAGTTGACCGCATTATTCCTGATTTTGCAAAAGCAGGTGCTGATATTATTACATTCCATCCAGAAGCATCTAATCATATTGATCGCAGTCTTTCTATGGTGCGTGATTTGGGTTGTAAATCTGGTTTGGTGTTCAACCCAGCAACCCCATTACATTATCTTGATCATGTGATGGATAAAATTGACATGGTGTTATTGATGTCAGTCAACCCAGGGTTTGGCGGTCAAAAATTCATTCCACAAACATTGGAAAAAGCAAGACAAGCGCGCGCAAAAATAGATGCTTACACTGCACAAACTGGCCGTGAAATCTGGTTGGAAATCGATGGTGGTGTTAATCCAGATAATATTGCTGAGATTGCAGCCGCTGGTGTTGATACATTTGTTGCAGGTAGTGCTATTTTTGGTAAGCCAAATGATGCAGACCCAAATCGTTACAATACCATTGTTGGCAAAATGCGTGACGCATTAGCAACAGTTAAATAGTAAGGGTATACAGTGAATTTCCTTAAAAAGTATCAACATTTAAGTTGGCGATGGTGGAGCTAGATTTTTAGACACAGCTTCACTCGCAGGCGTTTGCCTGAACAATGCAAACAACTTTTTAAGGAATATTAATGCTTCAAACCATTACAAAAACTGAATTCGACGCCTTGGCAAAACAAGGCTATAACCGGATTCCATTGGTGCAAGAAACCTTTGCGGATCTGGACACGCCACTATCGCTATATCTTAAGCTAGCCAATAAACCATTTTCTTATTTGCTAGAAAGTGTTCAAGGCGGTGAGCGCTTTGGTCGATATTCAATCATCGGCCTTCCAGCACAAACCAGAATTGTTGTAACTGAATTTAGTGTGAAAGTGTTACAAGGCGATAACGTTCTGGAGTCACATGACAATATAAACCCCCTTGATTTTGTGCAGTCTTTTCAAACGCGATTCAAAACGCCACCCTATAAAGGTCTGCCACGCTTTACGGGTGGCTTGGCAGGTTATTTTGGTTATGAAACCATCCGTTATATCGAAAAACGTTTAGCGAACACAAATAAACCAGATGTTATTGGGACACCCGATATATTGCTCATGGTTTCTGAGGAAATAGCTGTTGTTGATAATCTTAGCGGTAAACTTTATTTCATTGTATATGCCAACCCCGAGGAAACAGATGCTTATGATAAAGCGCATCAACGGATAGAGTCATTAATGCAGCAACTGCGGCAAACGGTTGCTATTCCTCAGTCATTGAAAACAAATGAAACACAAGCTAGCTCTGAATTTGGTGAGGAAAACTTTAAAGCAGTCGTCAAAAAAGCACAGAATTATATTTATGAAGGCGATATTATGCAGGTGGTGTTAAGCCAGCGTTTATCGCAGGACTTCACAGGCTCACCATTATCACTTTATCGCGCACTCAGAAGCTTGAATCCTTCACCTTATATGTTTTACTACGATATGGGTGATCATCATGTTGTTGGTGCTTCGCCAGAAATATTAGTGCGATTGGAAGATAATGTTGTTACTTCGAGGCCAATCGCAGGTACGCGCCCGAGAGGTAAAACAAGAGAAGAAGATATTGCTTTAGCCGAGGAGTTACTTGCAGACCCCAAAGAATGTGCTGAGCATGTACAGTTAATGGATTTAGGTCGCAACGATGTTGGACGTGTGGCACAAACAGGTACAGTAAAAGTCACTGATAACATGATGATCGAGCGTTACTCGCATGTGATGCATATCGTAAGCAATGTGGAAGGACAGCTTAAACCTGGCATGGACGCAATAGATGTTCTGAAAGCAACTTTCCCAGCAGGTACTGTTTCAGGCGCTCCTAAAGTGCGTGCCATGGAAATTATTGATGAATTTGAGCCAAGCAAACGAGGAGTTTACGCGGGAGCAGTTGGTTATTTAGGGTTTAATGGCGATATGGATGTCGCCATTGCAATTCGCACTGGGGTTATCAAAAATAAAAAGCTTTATGTACAAGCTGGAGCAGGCATTGTTGCAGACTCTGTGCCACAAAGTGAATGGGAAGAAACGCAAAATAAAGCGAAGGCTGTTATTCGTGCGGCACAGATGGTGCAAGCTGGATTAGATAATCAAGGAGTCCAATAATGTTATTAATGATAGATAATTACGACTCTTTTACTTATAACCTTGTCCAATATTTTGGTGAGCTGGGTCAAGAGGTTGAAGTCTATCGCAATGATGAAATTGACTTAAAAAAAATCGCGTTACTTAAACCAAAACATATTGTTATTTCACCAGGGCCATGTACGCCAAATGAAGCGGGTATTTCTGTCCCATTAATCCACGAGTTCGCTGGTAAAATTCCCTTACTAGGCGTATGCCTAGGCCATCAAAGTATTGGACAAGCCTATGGTGGTAAGATTGTTAAAGCGAAAACGTTGATGCATGGTAAAACATCTTTGATTCATCATACGAATCAAGGTGTTTTTAAAGGCTTAGCTAATCCTTATACTGCGACTCGCTATCACTCTTTAGTGATAGAAAGAGAAAGTTTGCCTGACTGCTTGGAAATTACAGCATGGACAGATGATAACGAAATTATGGGCATCAGACATAAAACATTGGCCGTGGAAGGCGTGCAATTCCATCCAGAGTCCATTTTGACTGAATATGGCCATGAGTTACTTGAGAATTTTATTAAAGCTTATCCATAATGTTTAAAGATATTCTGAATCAACTATTAAATAAGCAAAACTTATCACATGATCAAATGCTGTCAGTGATGCAACAGGTCATGAGTGGTGAGCTGACTGCCGCACAAATTGCAGCTTTACTCATTGCACTTAGGGTAAAAGAAGAAACAATCGAGGAAATTGCAGCTGCTGCTACGGTAATGCGTGATTTGTCGACCAAAGTGCAGATAAAAGATACGACACATCTTGTTGATACATGTGGTACTGGCGGTGATGGTATCCAAACGTTTAATGTTTCGACTGTTTCTGCATTTGTTGCTGCGGCAGCCGGTGCAAAAGTAGCAAAACATGGTGGGCGTTCTGTATCATCAACCTGTGGCAGTGCTGATGTCTTGGAAGCCTTGGGGGTTGATGTGAATAAAATGCCAACCGAAGTTGCTGCTAGCGTCGAAGAAATCGGGATAGGCTTTATGTTTGCACCAAATCATCATAGTGCCATGAAATATGCAGCACCTGTAAGGAAAGAGCTAGGTGTGCGTACTATCTTCAATTTGCTGGGACCACTGACAAACCCTGCTTCTGCAAAGCGGCAAGTAATGGGTGTATTTGATCAAGCATTAACAACAAAACTCGCACATGTATTACAAAAGCTTGGCAGTGAGCATGTATTAGTAGTTCATGGTGCAGATGGCATGGATGAAATTTCATTCACTGGCGACACTCACGTAGCAGAACTGAAAGACGGTAAAGTAACGGAGTACGTAGTTAATCCACAACAATTTGGCTTGGCTATTCGTGCCTTACAGGACATACAGATACAGAACGCTGAACAATCAAAAGCGATGGTAATGGCCGTTTTAAATGGAGAAACTGGTGCCCCCAGAGATATTGTCTTATTAAATGCGGGTGCTGCAATCTATGTGGCAGGTATTGCTGAGTCACTTAAAGAGGGCATTGAAAAGGCAGCCGAAATGATTGATAGTAAGGCTGCGCTTGCCAAGCTGGAAGCCCTTCAGTCGCGTTAGTTATCATCATGACCCGCTTTATTATCTTAATTTTTGTATTACTACTCACGGCTTGTTCGCCAAGTGAGCCATCGTCTGCAACTTTAGTACCACAAGATACGATTAGTCAACTTGGAGCAGTACAAGAATATCCTGCGCCAGAAATATTGTTTGCAGAAAAAGCAGATGATGCAATGGTGGAAGGTGCTGGTATCGTCATGAAATTATTACCTGACGATAATCAAGGCTCACGACATCAAAAATTTATTTTGGAATTAGCGAGCGGTCAAACATTATTATTTGCCCATAATATTGACCTCGCGCCACGTATCAACACTTTAAAAGTAGGTGACAAAATTACTTTTAGAGGTGAGTATGGATATAATCCCAAAGGTGGTCTTGTGCATTGGACACACCACGACCCACAAGGTCAGCACGTGGCAGGTTGGATTATCCACAATGGAATTAAGTATCAATAAGCGCACATAAAAAGTTTATCAAAGGCAATCATCAACAATCATGTCAGATATATTAAATAAAATATTAGCCACCAAGCGAGAAGAAGTAGCAAAGGCGAGCGCAATTAAATCGTTAAAAGCTATCCATGAAGAAGCATTAGCGCAACCTGAACCCAGAGATTTTGTCGGCAACTTAGCTAAAAAAGATGAAGCGAACTTACCAGCTGTGATTGCTGAAATTAAGAAGGCCAGTCCGTCTAAAGGTGTAATTAGGGAAGATTTTAATCCAGCAGAAATAGCAAAAAGTTATGAACAAGCTGGGGCTGCCTGTTTGTCTGTATTGACAGATGAACAATACTTTCAAGGATCTGCTGATTACCTTAAACAAGCGCGGGCTGCTTGTAGCCTGCCAGTGCTACGAAAAGACTTTATGATAGACCCCTATCAAGTAGTTGAAGCGCGCGCAATGGGCGCTGATTGCATTCTGCTTATTGTTGCTGCGCTAGAATTAAAGCAAATGCAGCTGCTAGAAGAAGTGTCTCATGAGTTAGGTATGGCTGTACTGGTGGAAGTTCATGATGGTAACGAATTAGAGATGGCACTGCAGTTAGAAACGCCGTTAGTGGGTATCAATAACCGCAATTTGCGAACCTTTGATGTTACTTTGCAAACTACCTTGGATTTGCTGGAAAAATTGCCAGATGATCGGTTTGTCATCACCGAGTCGGGCATATTTACTGCAGAAGACGTAGCTTTAATGCGCAGCAATAATGTCAATGGTTTCTTGGTTGGTGAGGCGTTCATGCGTCAGCCTGATCCAGGCCTAGCATTTAAACAGGTATTTGGCTGACTGCTATTTATAGTACGCGCTTCCGTTGCTATGATTTACTTTGTTGTTTTACGCTCTGCATATCAGTGCTGCGTCATTTGTTCACCTTCAGAAAAATAAATAGTAAGATGAATAAACAAAAAATTTCTAATTAAAACACGCGAAAGTATTGAAGGATATTTTATGGCTAACCAATTACTTGCAAACCGTCCACGTCGTATGCGGAAAGATGAATTTTCACGCCGACTAATGCGAGAAAATAGGCTTACCGCCAACGACTTAATTTATCCTGTATTTGTCCTTGAAGGCGAAAACAGAACTGAAGCCGTGCCATCAATGCCAGGAGTACAACGGCAGAGTATTGATGTGTTGCTCAAAACAGCAGAGGAATGTGTAGCGCTAGGTATTCCCGCAATTGCAATTTTTCCAGTGATACCACAAGAGGGGAAAAGTTTGACTGCGAAAGAAGCCTATAACAGTAATGGTTTGGTGCCTCGCACTGTTAAAGCATTGAAAGAAGCTCACCCAACATTAGGCGTGATTACTGATGTCGCATTAGATCCCTATACAACACACGGGCAAGATGGACTTATTGATGATGATGGATATGTCCTAAATGATGAGACAGTTGACGTGTTAGTCAAGCAGGCACTATGTCATGCAAAGGCAGGTGCTGATATTGTTGCTCCATCCGATATGATGGATGGTCGTATTGGTGCTATTCGTGATGCGCTAGAAAAAGAGGAGTATATCTATACCCGCATTTTAGCCTACTCCGCTAAGTATGCCTCTGCGTTTTATGGACCATTTCGTGATGCTGTAGGATCATCAAGTAACCTAGGTAAAGGCAATAAGAACACTTATCAAATGGATCCAGCCAATACTGATGAGGCAATTAAAGAAGTGCTACTAGATCTGCAAGAGGGCGCTGATATGGTGATGGTAAAGCCAGGTATGCCATACTTAGATATCGTACGTCGTGTTAAGCAGGAGTTTGGTGTGCCGACCTTCGCTTATCAAGTCAGTGGTGAATATGCCATGCTAAAAGCAGCCTCACAAAATGGCTGGTTAGATGAGCAAGCTTGTGTGATGGAGAGCCTGCTTGGGTTTAAACGTGCGGGCGCGGATGGGGTGTTAACTTACTTTGCGATGGATGTCGCAAGATGGTTAAAAGCATAAGCTCAGTACACATTAAGCCTCTTGTTTGTATGCATCCCAGTAATCCAATAATAACGCGAGTCCATCAGACTCTGCTTTAGACTCGCGCACGTTTTGGATAGATTTAACCCAGTTTGCATTAGCAATTGTTTGCATTGTGGACTGTGTTGTCGTACAAAAACCCATGTCCCAATCTTGAAAGTATTTTTTCTCTGTAGCCTCATTGGCAAGTTCAAAAATAGCATGGTGCTGGCTGGCTGATTTGATACGTTGATATGCTTTAATCAATGCCGATTTTGGCCCTTCAATGAATTGCAAAAAACTGCTTTCATCGTAAAGCAATACACCTGTGATACCAAACTGCTTATTGTATGCTTTAGCTGAGGCTAAAATAGCATCAATGTCGCTCGGTTTTAAATGATCGGCGGCGGTGCTTTGGTAGATAAAATAATGAAAATCCAAAGTCGTTCCTTTTTAATAATTCTCTGATACCTAAATCAGCTGCTGTAAATCACTTATATTAGCCTTTGAGGCATTACTACCGTCGCTAGCTTTTTTTGTTGCAACTCGCATGTCATCAAAGTTAAAAACACTGAGTTTTTGTAAACCATATTCAGTTTCTAAAGTAAAAACGGGAACAGTTTTACGCACTTTGTCCTTTTTATCCTTACTAGGCCTGTCTGATAGACGGTAGGTTTTCTCACTACTTTCAAACGGTATATCTTGGCTCAGCAAAAATATTTCCACATCTTTAGCGCTATCTGCAAAAAGATGAATATCGGTTTGCGCATTTTTTCCTGCACTTCCGTCTAAGACGCCACCAGTGAGATATGGGTTGAATCGTTCAAAGAGCTGCATTGTTGCAAGTGCTGCTTTGCGTAATTGCTTTAAATCACGAGGCTGATCATCCGCATTGAATAACTGGTGATACAACCTGACCTCTTCTTCAATCTCTGCATTGGTTGGTAGTACACTTTTCTCAGTTATGCCCAATTGACGCCCTGCTTTTTTCTTGGCATAAGCGAAATCATGGACGCCATCTTCAACCATCAATCTGGCAGCTTTTTGTGCAACAACTTGCCTCAAATGCTCTAAGCTTTCACGTACCATTTTTATTTGAACCGTTTAATAACCAGATGGATTTAATACACTTCGCGCATTATCAATGCTGTTATTACTTTTACGCGGTCTGCTAGTATTTGGTTTTGATAGCGTTTCACTATTTTGCGATTGCGGTACTGCTTTCTCTTCAGTCGTCATATGATCGTTTCCATTCTGAGGCTTAGCATCTGGCGAGCTATTTGGCGTAGCATTATTAGGTAACTCTTTACCTGGTGTGTTCCATGACGATGTGCCTGGCACTTTTGTGTTAGGAGGTGTTGGTTGTAATGGATTGTTTGGTAAGTTATCTGGCGGGAATGCCGATTCAAAAGCATCCATCAGCGGCGGTAAATCGAGTTCAAGTATTGGTGGCGGACTCTCATGGTAAAAATACTCGTCGATAGCCTCTTCATCTTCAAAATCGTCAGCAAGTGTGCCAGTTACTGGATCAATGCGCAAAGACATCACTCCCGCAGGTACTTCGTATGGATTATCTGGCTTTCCTTTAAGTGCTGTATCCATATATTTTACCCAGATTGGTAAGGCTGCTCGCCCACCTGTTTCTGCTCTTCCTAATGATTGTGGCTGGTCGTAGCCCATCCACGCAATCGCTACTTCGTGAGGGGAGTAACCCGCAAACCATGCATCAAACTGGTCATTTGTCGTCCCAGTTTTGCCTGCTAAATCTTGTCTACCCAGTACTTTTGCACGGGTTGCTGTACCTCGTTGTATTACATCGCGCAACATCGATGTCATGATGAAAGCATTGCGCCCATCAATGACACGTGGCGCGTCTTTACCTACAACAGGATATTTTTTCTCATCAATTACTTTACCTTCACTCGTCGTTATTTTACTAATTAGGTGCGGTTTGATTCGATAGCCTCCATTGGCAAATACAGCATAACCATTCGCTAAACCCAGCGGCGTCACTTCGCCAGCACCCAGTGCCATGGTTAAGTATGCTGGGTTGTGTTTACGGGAGAATCCAAATTTAGTGGCATAATCCTGCGCATAGCGCGGACCAATATTTTCTAGAATACGGATGGAGACAACATTCTTGGATTTGGTTAAAGCTGTACGCATACGAATCGGGCCATCATATTGGCTGTCATAGTTCTTAGGGGACCACTCATCTTTAGAGCCGACTTCTTCAGCCGACATAACAATCGGCTCATCTTCTATGATGCTGGCTGGTGTAAACCCCTTTTCCAAGGCAGCAGAATAAACAAACGGTTTAAAGCTGGAGCCGGGTTGGCGCACTGCCATTGTCGCGCGGTTGAACGCGCCGGAAACTTTGGTCGCACGCCCGCCGACCATCGCCCGCACCGCGCCGTCAGAGCTCATGACGA
>CAXIBZ010000029.1:0-10630 GCA_964022105.1 uncultured Methylophilaceae bacterium | reverse complement strand
CTGGCAACATTATTGGTGTGATTGCACAGCGTTTGGTGCGTGTGCTTTGTCCGCATTGTAAGGAGACTGCAAAACCCACCCCTGAAGAGCGTCGAATTTTAGGGCTAAAAAGAACCGAGACCCCAGATATTTTTAAAGCAAAAGGATGTAAAAAATGTAATTTAACTGGCTATAGAGGACGTATGGCAATCGTTGAATTACTGCGGATTGATGCAGAAATGGATGCATTAATCGCCAGAAGGGCACATTTAGATGAATTAAAAACGCTCGCTGTTGATAAAGGTTTTACCACCTTAGCTGAAGATGGCATCCGAAGAATTTTGGAGGGATACACCAGTCTTGAAGAGGTAATGCGTGTGATTGATTTGACCTCACGTATTAACAAATAAAGGTACTTAAGCATTGGCAACCTATGATTACAGAGCGATTGATCAATCAGGGCTGAATGCAAAAGGCCAGATAGATGCGCTCAACGAAGCTGATCTAGAAATACGCCTAGAGCGTATGGGGCTGGATTTAATTACGTTTAAAGAGACTGATAAAGTCAAAAGCCCACTAGCCAAAAACAAGGTTAGCAATCGAGATTTGGTCATGTTTTGCTTTCAATTAGAACAATTAACAACCGCTGGTGTGCCAATTCTGGAAGGTCTGAGTGATCTACAGGAAAGTACATCAAATCTTTATTTTCAGAAGGTGTTAGGTGCCATATCGTCTGAGGTTGAGGGCGGTAAAATGTTGTCTGAAGCATTATCGTCCCATCCTGATGTATTTAATGAAGTGTTTGTTAACCTGGTTAGTGCAGGGGAGCAGACAGGACAATTATCAACGGTATTTGATAATTTGAGTAATACTTTAAAGTGGCAAGATGAGCTATTTGCGCAAACAAAACGCTTGTTAGCTTACCCACTATTTGTGTTTATCGTCGTGATGGCAGCCGTTACCTTTTTGATGATATATCTTGTGCCTGAGATGGTTAAGTTTATTGGTAGCTTGGGGCAAGAGTTACCGCTCAATACAAAGATATTGATCGCCGTTTCAAATGCCTTTGTTGGTTATTGGTGGTTATTCATAACAGTTCCAATTGTTGCTTTTATTGCATTAACTGCCTGGATAAAAAGTAGTGCGGATGCACGATATAAGTTCGATTATTTCAAACTCAAATTGCCGATGACGGGTGATATTTTGAACAAAATTATTATGGCAAGGTTTGCGCGCTATTTTGCTTTGATGTATCAAACAGGCATTCCTGTTTTACAGGCAATTAAAACATGTGAAAGAATCGTTGGTAACAAAGTGATAGCGGATGCCTTAAATCGCGCACACGCACAAATTAACGCTGGTGATAGTATGAGTGAAAGTTTTCGTAATGCGGGGCTTTTCCCACCACTTGTAGTGAGAATGATTAAAGTTGGTGAGAACTCCGGTGCGCTGGATAAATCATTGCTCAATATCAGTTATTTTTATGATAGGGATGTTAACGAATTAATGCAGAAAATGCTAAAAATGCTAGAGCCAGCACTGACTGTTATTTTAGGTTTGATTTTAATGTTTATTATGGTCTCGGTACTTGGCCCAGTTTATGACTCATTTAGTCACATGAAGATATAAATGCTTGGTAGCTCACAAAAACTAATTTTATGCATTACTAACCAAAGCCTAACAGCTGGGCTTTGGCATGGGTCAAAACTACAGTCATATCAGGTCTTTGAGAATCATGATGAAGATTACACAGCGTTTAGTGTTTTTTTATCCAAGCATAAGGATGTCAATGTCTATTTGATGGTTGATGCCATTGAAGAAGACTATAAGTTAGAAGCATTGCCACATACAACAGGGAGCGCAAGACGAGAAATTGTCGCTCGCAAACTGAGTCAATTTAATCGAAATAGTACCTATCGCGCTGCGCATTACATTAATCGAGATAAAAACAAGCGCAAAGATGATAATTTTTTATTCGTCGCGTTGAGTAATGCCGATTTTATGCAAGGCTGGATGGACTCCATACGAGCAGAACATATACCATTGGTTGGTGTTTATTTGCTGCCGATGGTGAGTCAGGTCATTGTCAGACAAATGAAATTAATGTCGCCACATATCTTGTTATGTGAGCGCTTGTCTTCTGGTTTGAGACAAACTTATCGACATAACGGACGTTTGCGCATGAGCCGCTTAACACCTATGACCAATGTTAAGCCAGCACAACTTTCCTATTTTTATCTGGTTGAGATTGAAAAAACGCGTCTGTATTTATTGAGCCAGCGTTTAATTGCAGCAGAAACTCCATTACAGATGATTTTACCAGCGATTGATGAAACCAGCGATGACATCGCAAAAAGCATTAGTCAGGACCAAGGCATTGAATGTAAGACTGTTGATATTCTTATCTTTGCAAAAAATAGTAATATCAGTCAGGACGTTGTTAAATCACATCCAGAGTTGTTACATATGCAGCTACTGGCAAATGGCAATATTCCTGATAATCTGGCGCCAGCAGAGCTAACAAAAACACATAACATCAAAAATTTATGTCGTAACATTAATTTAGTCGCCATTCTAGTATTGATGGCAGGCGTATTAGTTTCTGGTATTTATTTTTTTCAAGCTTACCAAACAAAACTTAATATCGAAGAAACAGTTGCCAAGAAAGAAAAGCAACTTCAACAATATGAGTTGGTTGCGCAAAACTACCCAGAAACGCCAGTACCGGGGCCAGATTTAAAAGCAGCAGTTAAAATAGCAGGCGCAATTAATCAAGAAACACCCAAAAAAATGATGCAGGTTATTAGTGCGGCATTAAAAGGCGCGCCAGAAATTGCCATTAATCGGATTAGATGGATGCAAACAAATCAACTCGATATCAAAGATGGCAACGAAAGCGCGCAAGGTAATAGTGCTGCACAACAAGTAGCTGGAACGCCTGAATCAGCGTTGAGGCAAATTGGTTTTATCAATGCAGAAATAAGACGTTTTAAAGGTGATTACCGTGCAGCATTGGCAAGTGCAAGTCGATTTGCTAACCAGTTAAGGGCAAACCCGTCTGTTGAACAAGTAAAAATCTTGCAAGAGCCAGTCAATGTCAGTTCGCTAGCAAACTTACAAGGTAGCACACGTGACGAAAATACAGCGCAAAGAACACCAGCAATATTCAAATTAAAAGTGGTGTTGAAGTCTGAAGAAAGTGAGTCTTTAGAATGACGTTGACGCAAAAAGATTGGCGACAATTAAGATTTCCTATTCTGGGGCTTGGTCTGGCAATGATAGCTGCTGGCTTACTCGCAAGCTTTGCGGATCAATATCGTACAAAACAAGAGCAAGCGCTGCAGATAGAGCAGGGTTTGTATAATCAAGCGCGCCAAAAATTTGAGTCATCAGGCCAAGAAAAAGAAACGATCATTAAATATTTACCAGAATATAACCGCTTGCTAGCGCAGGGCTTTATTGGTGAAGAGCGAAGAATAGAATGGATTGAGCGCCTAAGGAAAATTCATGGGCAATACAATCTCTTCAGCATAGACTATAGTATTGGACAACAAGAAAGATACCAACCAAGTTTTATTATCAATGCAGGTAATCATATTATTAATCGCTCTGTCATGGAGTTAAAGTTAGATATGTTGCATGAGGGTGATCTTATTCATTTGATAGAAGATTTGCATCAAGAAACACCACCATTCTTGGTGCGGGAGTGTGAAATAACAAGGCCAATCGGTGCAGACATTGACAGTAAAAAAATGACGGCCAATCTGAAAGCAGTCTGCGAAATTGATTGGATAACATTACGAGATCCTGAGTTAGGAAAAGGTTTGTAATGAAACACCTGATTTTAACTATTGCATTATGCTTACAGTTTATACAGCCTGTTTATGCAGATGATGCGCTCGGTAGATTATTTTCTACGTCAGAAGAGCGTGAGCAACTAGACCGATTAAGAGAGCAACAAAAAAATCAACCTGTAGAAACCATTGTAGAAGCAACTGTTATCGAAAGTAAGCCAGTTGCATTGCCTAATACGATTAATGTACAAGGCTATGTAAAGCGCAGTGATGGTAAGGATGGAACAGTTTGGATCAATGGTGAAGCGCTGCAAGAAAACTCTGGCAATCAAGATGTACAAGTCGGTGGTTTAACTAATAACAGTAATGCTATCCCAATTAGAATTCCTGCCAACGGTAAGCGTTTAAGTTTAAAAGCTGGTCAGGTGTATGAACCTGAAAATAATCGCGTACGTAAATCACCCAGTTACAGCATCAGTAAAAGCTCAGGCACGATAGGTAATGAAAGTCAGCCATAAAGAACAAGGTTTAGCATTATTAATGCTGGTATTTTTATTGGCACTAGTAGCGATAGGTTATGGTGTTAATGCTTTAGATTCGTCAGGATTAGAGAATGAGCGCAATAAAAAAACAGCATTAGCTTTAACTGAAGCAAAAGCTGCATTATTGGGAACAGTTATTGGTGTCGCCGATGCTACAACACCAGTTTATCTTCCTAATCCAGATGTTGCATCTCCTCCTGGGAATGCTGAAGGGGTTGAATCATTAAGTTTTGGAAATCAAGATTATTCAATAGTAGGAAAATTTCCATGGAAGACTCTAGATATCGCGCCTTTGAAAGATGGATGGGGAGAGTGTTTATGGTATGTTGTGTCTGGTCGCTTTAAAAAAAGCCCTCATACATCGATTTTTAATTGGGATACACAAGGGCAAATTAATATTCTTGATGCAAATGGTAGTGAAATAGCAAGCAATGTTGCAGCGCTAATTATTTCTCCAGCTTCACCACTAGCTGGGCAGAGTAGAGCGCTAATTAATGCAAAATACACCCAATGTGGAGGTAATTACGAACCAAATAATTATTTAGATACATATACTATTTCGAACTCCGTAGCTGGAGAGGTCAACTATTTTTTAAATAGCACTGATCATAGAAAAGCATCAAATAAAGATAATAAGAACTTTGTTTTAGCTAATAATGACTTTTATAACGATAAATTTACTTTCATTACAGTTGACGATATTTTTGATTCGCTAGTTAAGAGAAGTGATTTTGTAAATGAGATAAATATACAATTGAATAATGCTAGGGATGATATAAATAATTTTGTAGTTCCAGTAAGTGGTGATATGGGTACAGATGGAATTAATTGTAATCCCAATGGAGTTACACTCAAAACAGACACAATATTTTGTGAAAACTGGAAGGAAATGTTCTTAATGAAAGAAAATGGAAGTGTGAATGGAACAAGCTGCAGCAAAGTATTTATTTTTGCAGGTAAAAGAACAGGAGCGCAGGTAAGGTTGAGTGGAGATGATAAAAGGGAGCTAGCAAATTACTTAGAAGAGCCTAACCTATCTCAATTTAATGGAGCAGGACTTTTTATTGGAGCTACAAATTTCGATGGCAACAACCCGAGTGCAGATGTATTTAAATGCATATGAAAAACAAAAACCTAATTGTTATTAAAATTAATGGCTTTACATTGGTCGAGATAGCGATTGTGTTGGTCATCGTAGGGCTATTGATTACAGGTCTTATCATGCCTCTAGCAGCACAATATGATCTAAAAAACTATAATGAAACGCGCACGAGGGTTGCAACAATTAAAGAAGCAATTGTTGGTTTTGCGATTGTTAATGGGAGATTGCCTTGCCCAGCAGATGGAACGATAGCATCAGGTGTGCCTGGCGCTGGTTTAGAAGTTTGCACGGTGACTTCAGTGGCAGGTGTTGTGCCTTGGGCAACCTTGGGCTTACCTGAAACAGATGCGTGGAATCGTAGACTTACATATCATGTCACACAGTCTTTTACAGATGGCAACCCTGATGCATGTGATACTTCTACAACATCATTTGCTTTATGCTCTATTGGGGATATTACGGTAACTGATAGCGCAGTAAATATTGCAACAAACATCCCAGTGCTTATTGTTTCCCATGGAAAAAATGGTTTTGGCGCTTTTCTATCCAATGGAACACAAATATCTTCAGCTGCTGGAAGTACTAATGAACAAGAGAATGCAGACGCAGATTCTATTTTTATCTTAAGTGAGACTAACCTTCAAACTTTCGATGATGTTGTTGAATGGGTTTCGCCTAACGTATTATTCAATCGAATGGTAACAGCTGGTAGGTTACCCTAATGAATGACAATCAACTGCTGCGCTATAGCCGTCATATTCTGTTGCCACAAATTGAATATGCTGGGCAAGAAAAACTTACGCAGAGTCATGCTTTAATTGTTGGGGCTGGTGGTTTAGGTTCACCGGTAGCGCTTTATCTTGCAGCGAGCGGGGTTGGGCAGTTAACTATCTGCGATTATGATGAGGTCGATTTAACCAATTTACAGCGTCAAATTATTCACACGACACAATCTGTTGGTATCAATAAGGCAGTGTCTGCGCAAGAGGCATTGTATGAGATTAATCCAGAAGTCAACGTAAAAACGGTTAAACAAAAATCCACAGAGGAGCAGATGACGGCTTTAGTTAAAGCTTCGGATGTTGTAATCGATTGCTCTGATAACTTTGCAACACGTTATGCGTTAAACCGAATTTGCTATGCGGAAAAGAAACCATTGGTGTCTGGCGCAGCGGTGCGTTTTGAGGGGCAAATAACCGTGTTTGATTTTAGGCATGCGAATACACCTTGCTATAGTTGTTTGTTTCCTCAGAGTGATGATAATCAAGAGCAGCGTTGTGCAGAAAATGGCGTTTTTTCACCGTTGGTAGGTATGATTGGCACGGCACAAGCGGCGGAAGCATTAAAGTGTTTGATGAATATTGGTGAGACTCTAGAAGGGCGGCTATTGATGTTGGACGCTTTAAGCTCGGAGTGGCGTACCATTAAATTTGCTAAAGATGCTGCATGCCGCGTTTGCGGTAACTGAGCTTCCTTCCCCTTGCGAGGGAAGGTTAGGATAGGGGTTACTTGCCACCGACTAGGTTTTTAACCGCACCGACTAAATCGCCAGGCATGACAACAATTTTACTATTGCCTGAACTCGACATTCTTTGCAATGCTTGGATGTAGCGATCGCCTAAAAGGAAGTTAGCAGAGTCGATATTCTCTTTTGCAGATTCTGTAATAAATTTGATTGATTCTGCTGATGCTTTAGCGCCAACCATTTGCGCTTCTGCATCTTTACGCGCCGCCTCTAAACGTGCTTCAGCGTTTAAAATTAGTGCTTGTTTAGCACCTTCTGCTTCTGTTACCACAGCTACACGCTCACGTTCTGCTGCTGCTTGTTTTTCCATCGCATCTTGCATTTTAATAGAAGGTTTAATGTCTTGGATTTCAACCGATTTAACCGTGATACCCCAATCTAAGGCTTCATCTGCAACTGCATTTTTTAGCTCAGTTTTAATGCGTTCACGTGAGGTAAGCGCATGATTAAGCTCCATGCCACCGATAATAGAACGTAAGTTAGTTTGCACCATATTACGCATCGCTTCACGGAAATTTTCAATACCATAGACAGCACGTTCAATGTTAGTTACCTTGATAAAGGCGACTGCATTTGCCAATATCACGGCATTGTCTGAGGTGATGACTTCTTGTTCAGGGATTTCTAGAATAATATCTTTGGTGGTTACTTTATAGCTTACTTTACTCAGTATAGGATTAATCACATGCAACCCTGGCGTAATGATGCCAGCAAACTTTCCTAGTCTTTCCACAACCCACTCTTCACCTTGCGGCACAATGCGCACACCCTTAAAAATCGCAATAATCGCTAATAATATGAGTACGATACTGACTTCTGTCATGATGTTTTCCTTATGAATTGATATTAAACAGCATTGATTCGCAGCGCATTGCCTTCGACGGCAATGACGGTAGCTTCTGTGCCAACTGCAATGTCTTGATCAGAGACAGCAGTCCATTCACGTGCGCCCATGAGTCCCTGTGAAAAACGAATTTTCCCATTTTGGTGAGAGCTGCATGCTTCTATGACGGTACCTATTCTTCCGATTTCTAGACCTTGAGATTGTCCGACACGTGAATGTGTTTCTGTTTTTTTATAGTAAAGACGCCAAATGGTGAGTGATGTTAAAGAGAGCACGGCAAAAAGTGTGTACTGTATGGCATGCGGTGTGGTTGGGAATAGCCACATCATTAATGCAACGCATAATGCTGCGACGCCAAACCACAAGATATCAAAAGTACCAATTGCCATTTCAGCTGACAAAAGAATGAGTCCTAAAGCACCCCATACCCACATTGCTTCTATCATAAAAACCTCTTCAAGGTTGTCATTTGTTGCGTATCTTAGCACTTTTTTTTGTTAATATTAATAATCTTACACGTTATTGTCAGTGTAAAAGCTTAAGAGTATGAAATAAGTGTAAACTAAGAGAAGACTTTAAAAAAATACGCTATGGCAAAAACATATAAACTTGCGTTACCACGTGATAGGGCTGAACGCTTACAGTACATAAAAAGGATGTTCCCGCAAGCTACTGGAACGCACTTAAGCGATGAGTGGGCTGGTGGTAGGAGTGAGGCGGTTAAGCGTCTTAATAGCCTCAATCTAGAAGCCTATAAACGGAATCGTGATTTTCTGAATGGCGCAGTCAGTAGACTATCGCCGTATTTTCGACATGGCTGTCTGACTCTGAAAGAAGCGGCTGATAAGCTTCGTAAACAATATGGCATAGACTCAGAGAAATTTATATATGAATTGGCTAGACGCGATTATTGGCGGCGCGTTTGGTATAAAGAAGGCAATGGCATACTGAATAATTTGGAAGAGTCAAAAGTCTCTATTAGTGACAAACCTCTACCAGATTATGTGCGGCAGATGATTACGGGTTTGCCTTGTATGGACTCATTTGTCAGAGATTTAATGAACGATGGCTATGTGCATAACCATGCACGTAAATGGTTTGCTGCCTATGTCGTGCATTGGTTAAAGGTCGACTGGCGCGAAGCAGCAGATTGGTTTGAACATTATTTGTTGGATGGCGATAAAGCTTCTAATCATTTATCTTGGCAATGGGTTGCTTCAACGTTTAGTAATCAACCGTATTTCTTTAATAAAGATATTTTAGCGCGGCATACAGGCGAAAAGCATTGTGCACATTGCACAGTGAGCTGTCCATTTGACGCAAGTGTTGAAATGCTAGAAGCCAAGTTATTTCCAGAGGGTGAGTTTGAGCCACTATTGCCAAGGAAAATCACAAAACCCCCAGCGGTAAAATATTCGACAAAGTCGGCAAAAGCGGTGTTTGTACATGACGAAATGCTGTCCGCTGCAAATCCATTGCTGAAAAATTCACTACCGAAGTTTTTTGTATTTGATGATTTGCTGCATGGAAAGTGGCCACTCAAGCGTATACAGTTTGTCGCCGATTGTTTGAATGAATTATCAGGGGTGGAAGTGTGGCTTGGCGATACCTTTCAAGTGTTGGAAGAGCGTGGTGTAGGGCAGTTGATGACACAAAATACACCTAATTTGGAAATTAAGCAGTTGCTGGAACCTTTTAAAGTGCAGTGGCAAGCAGAGTTGCCATTTACAGATGCGGAAATTAGTGAAAAACGTTTGAAACGATTCTCTCGTTATTGGAGCAAAGTTGGGCAAGAGATGTTCGGAGATGAAATCACTATACAACCCAGAGAAATATAGGAGCTAAGAAAAGATGGAGTTATTAATTATATTAGCTGTAGTTATTATTTACTTTGTGTTTACTTATAACAGTTTAGTCACGATTAAAAATAATGTAAGCAAAGCTTGGGCTAATATCGATGTTTTGCTCAAACAAAGGAATGATGAGTTACCGAAATTAATTGATACTTGTAAAGCTTACATGATGCATGAGCAAGAAACATTAGAAAAAGTAATAAAAGCTCGTTCAGGCGTGGATAGTGCGCGCGAACATCAAGATGTAGTTGGTCTAGCAGCCGCAGAATTTGCCTTGCAAGGTAGTTTGGGGAGCCTATTTGCATTGGCTGAAAACTATCCAGACTTAAAAGCAGATCAAAGTTTTAAATCGTTGCAGACTAGAATCACTGGTCTGGAAAACGCGATTGCAGACAGAAGAGAGTTTTATAACGATAGTGTGAATGTGAACAATGTGCGTGTGCAACAATTTCCAGATTTAATTGTGGCTAGGTTAACAGGATTTAATGAGTTAAATTTGCTTAAATTTGCTTCAGCAGAACTAAAAGATATCGATGTAAACGAGCGGTTCAATAGCTAAATGTTTAAACGCTGGACAAGCCATTATGTGAATTTACTCACATGTGGCATTTACTTAGGCCTGCTATTAGCGGGCTTGTTTTTTACTGATCAGCTGTCAACAGATATCATTCAACAATCGCTATTAGCAATAAGTTTGTTGGCACTATTTGCGTTTGCGTTCAACTTTTGGCGATATTTAGTAATCGCAAAAGCACCTGTTTCTACAATTGCAGGCGCCGCGCAAGGCTACGTTGAGCTTAATGGCATTGCAACAACGACGACACCAATTAAAACGCCTTTACATGGTCTGCCCTGTGTATGGTATCGCTCATGGGCTTTTGCAAGAGACCATCAAAACTTTTGGCGATTAGTCGATTACAAACAAAGTAACACTGTATTTCAATTAACTGATGAAACTGGCACATGCACTGTGAACCCACAGGGTGCAGAG
>CAXIBZ010000028.1:0-10646 GCA_964022105.1 uncultured Methylophilaceae bacterium | reverse complement strand
TGACGGCATCCATCTGGCTGGCAACGACTACTTCCGACATGCCTGCATCATGTTCTTGTTTGTTATCACCCACACAGAAAATGGGTGTTAAATTTGCTTTAATGGCGGCATCAAAACGAGCAGCTGCGGTCAAATTGGTCTCATGAAATATATGCCTGCGTTCTGAGTGGCCTAGTAAAACATAGGTGCAACCTAAGTCTTTAAGCATATGCGGTGCTATGGCGCCTGTAAATGCACCTGATTCATACTGCAACGCATTTTGTCCGCCCCATTTGATATTCGTGTTCTGAAGCAGCTCTCTGGCTTGAAATAAGTATGGGCTCGGCACGCAAACTGCATAGTCCGCATCATTTAAATCAGCTAATCCCTTAATCAAACCTTCTAGCAGCTTTTGATTACTCTGCATGTCGCCATGCATCTTCCAGTTGCCAACGACTAAGTTGCGTCTAGTTATCTTATCAGTAGTCATGTATCACTTAATAATAGGATTTAATGATCCAGATTTATATTGCTCTGCCATGGCGTCACATGTTATGGGCTTGATCTTTGAGGCTTGACCAGCTGCACCAAATGTTATAAATAGTGATTTGCACAATTCGCTCATTGCGATTGTACTGGCTCTCAGATACTTTCTTGGATCAAACTCCTTTGGGTGCTTGTTAAAGTATTCTCGGATAGCACCAGTAGTGGCCATACGTAAATCAGTATCAATGTTTACTTTACGCACACCATGTTTAATGCCTTCAACAATTTCTTCAACAGGAACGCCATATGTTACGCCCATATCTCCACCATTCTCATTGATTATTTGTAGCCACTCCTGTGGCACGGAGGATGAGCCGTGCATTACTAAATGCGTATTGGGGATGCGTTCATGAATCTCTTTAATGCGATGTATCGCTAATGTTTTACCCGTAGGAGGCAGCGTAAACTTATAAGCGCCGTGAGACGTGCCTATAGCAATGGCTAACGCATCGACACCTGTCTTTTTGACAAAGTCGGCTGCTTCCTCTGGGTCGGTCAGCAATTGCGATTCATCTAGTATGCCCTCTGCGCCTGAGCCATCCTCATCGCCTGCTTTTCCAGTTTCAAGTGAGCCCAATACACCCAATTCACCTTCAACAGAAACGCCAATAGCATGTGCTAGATCAACCACCTTTTTAGTGGTTTCAACGTTGTATTCATAACTTGACGGCGTTTTAGCGTCCTCCAGCAATGACCCATCCATCATTACGCTTGAGAAACCAGAACGCATTGCTTGAATACAGACAGCAGGTGAGTGGCCGTGATCTTGGTGCATAACAACAGGAATGTTAGGGTGCGTTTCGATAGCAGCTAATACTAGGTGTCTTAGATAGGGCTCTCCAGCGTATTTTCTTGCGCCTGCTGAGGCTTGTAATATAACTGGACTATTCACTTCTTCAGCGGCTTGCATAATGGCATGCACTTGCTCCATATTGTTGACGTTGAATGCAGCAATGCCGTAGCTGTTTTCAGCAGCATGATCTAACAGTTGACGTAGTGAAACAAGTGCCATTGTATTCTCAATCAATTAAATGGTTAGTTAAAGTTTGCTTCAGTATGAGTAAGTATATTACATACCTAAATCACATATAACATTAAGTTTGTGTTAAATGCTGTTATAAGACTTATATCTTATATAAGATATAATATATTTTCATGTAAACATATTACTATATAAATTCAATAAGTTAAAGTTTATTTAGCGTAATGTTGATGATTAACAAGTGAAAATATCTAGATTGCCAACAGCAATGATGCCGATTGAGTTCGTAATATAATTGACTTGCATTTGCGCTATCTGTTGCACCATTATTAGACAAATATTTTTTGTACTGCTAATGGCAACTTAGCCAGCCGATTTTGCTATAGTTACAATAAAACGTATAGGTAAGTTAATACAGAAAGAATCGCTCACCATAATCAATGATTGGTATTAATTTCAGTTTTCGAGGTCAGTGTTGGCTCTGGCAAAGTGAATCTGCTGCATGGCATTTTATCCACTTGCCAGTAGATAAATCTGAAGAAATCAAATTTTTTAATGAAAGCCTAACGATAAAAAAACGTGGTTGGGGTGCTGTTCGGGTGCAAGTGACGATTGGAGCGACTATTTGGGAAACGTCGATATTTCCTCATAAGGAATCAAAAACGTATATTTTGCCAATAAAAGCAGATGTCAGAAAGGCTGAGGGAATTAAGGCAGGTGATGAAGTCGAAGTACATGTAAAAATTGAACTATAAAAAATTAGAGGCGTTATACATACGCCTCTAATTGATGATAAAGCTTGGCTATTAAGCAGCTTTTTTCTCAAGTAATTTTTTTTCTTTCGATTCAATTTCAATTTTCTTTGGTTTTAACGCTTCTGGTACTTCACGTTTCAAGTGAATTTCTAGTAAGCCATTTTCTAAATTTGCACTATTTACTTTTACATGGTCTGCCAATTGAAATTTATGTTCAAAATCTCTAGCGGCGATACCACGGTGCAAATAGGTGACTTCTTCATCTTTTTTCTGCTTTTTGCCGGTCACAGTTAAAGACTGATGCTCAGATTGAATCTCTAACTCATCTTGTGAAAAACCAGCAACAGCCATGACGATTCGATATTGGTCTTCGCTGATCAGCTCTATATTGTAAGGTGGGTAATTGATTTCACTTTCAGAACGTTGTGCATCATCTAACAATCGTGCTAGACGGTCAAAACCAATAGCTGAACGATATAGTGGGGTAAAATCAAAAGCTCTCATTTTTTATCCTTTCATAAAATAAGCAATAAAAATAGGCAGACCTCAATTGAGCACCTGCTTAACGCCTATATATGAATTAATAAAAATTTTTTCAAGAGACCTAAGGTATTTTTTTTTAAAAAATTAATCGAGTTGATTTGAAATGCCGCGCGGTTAGTTTTTGCTACTTTCATAGCGTTCATAGGCATTGATAATTTTTTGCACAAGCGGGTGACGAACGACATCTGCTGCTAAAAATTGTGTCATAGCAATGCCTTTAACATCTTTTAAGATTTTTTGTGCTTCAACTAAGCCGCTTTTTTGACCACGTTGTAAATCAATTTGCGTGATGTCGCCAGTAATAACTGCCTTTGTACCAAAGCCAATACGGGTCAAAAACATTTTCATTTGTTCTGGCGTTGTGTTCTGCGCTTCATCAAGAATAATGAAACTCTGGTTGAGCGTGCGGCCGCGCATATAGGCGAGTGGTGCAACTTCAATTGCATTGCGCTCAAACATTTTATTTACCGTATCATAGCCAGCCAGGTCGTATAATGCGTCATACAATGGGCGAAGATAAGGGTCAACTTTTTGGTTTAAATCTCCAGGTAAAAAGCCTAGTCGTTCACCAGCTTCTACCGCAGGCCTAACAAGAACTATTCTTTTAACCCTGTCGCGGGTCATTGCATCAACAGCACTCGCTACAGCCAAGTAAGTTTTGCCTGTGCCAGCTGGGCCAATCCCGAATGTGATATCGAAATCTTGAATTTGCTTAAGGTACTCTATTTGGCGCGGGGTTCGCCCATGCAAGTCTCCACGCCTGGTCATTAAAGTGGGCATCCCTGAAGAAGTATCAACCTCTTCAGGATCTAATTTCTCAACCTCTACTAAGCCTAGCTGAATATCTTCTAAATCTATCGCTTGTTTCTTGGCGCGAATATAGAAATTTTCAATCAGTTGCGCTGCCATTCGCATATTTTCTTTTTTTCCAGTGATGGCAAAAGTAGCACCTCGTCGGTTAATATTTACATCAAGCGCCGTTTCGATTTGCTTTATATTTTCATCGATAGGACCTCATAAATTGGCGAGGCGGGCATTGTCTTCTGGGGTTAATGTGATTTCCATATGTTAGATTATTTCACCTATCAGCCTTTTTGGATTATTGACGTTCGTTATTCTTACATTCACAAACTGGCCAATTAAGCTCTCATCCTTTGGAATCGTTACGATACGATTGTTGTCAGTCTTGCCTACAAGCATATTACTTTCTTTTTTGGAGATACCTTCAATCAAAATACGTTGTGTAGTGCCTAACATGGCACGGCTGATGGCGTCACCCTGTTTGTTATTAATCGCTTGTAGCTTATTTAATCGATCCAATTTAACTCGATGGGGCGTATTGTCTTCAATAAATGATGCAGGTGTGCCTGGACGCGGGCTGTATAAAAAACTGAAGCTGTAATCAAATCCAATCTCTGTCATTAACTTCACCGTAGCGTCAAAATCTTTTTCCGTTTCACCAGGAAATCCAATAATAAAGTCAGATGTGATGGTCAAGTTTGGGCAAGCAGATTTTAATTTTCGAATAGTGCTTTTGTATTGTAAAACAGTATGGTTGCGTTTCATTGCCATTAATATACGGTCGCTACCAGCTTGTACAGGCAAATGAAGTTGCACTGCCAATTTAGGTATATTGGCAAAGCAATTAATAAGGCGCTCACTCATTTCATTTGGATGACTAGTGGTAAAGCGTATTCGTTCAATTTCTGGGATTTCCGCAATTGTTTCAATCAGCATGGCCAAGTCTGCTTCAACATCTTCGTAGTCAGCGCGATAAGCATTCACATTTTGACCCAGCAAAGTGATTTCTTTCACGCCTTGCGCTACAAGTTGCACCGCCTCAGTAAGAATGTCTTCAAAAGGGCGTGAAACCTCTTCTCCGCGTGTGTATGGGACAACACAGAAACTACAGTATTTGCTACATCCTTCCATAATGCTGAGAAATGCGCTTGCACCTTCAACTTTAGGCGGAGGTAAGTGATCAAACTTTTCAATTTCTGGGAAGGTAATGTCAATTTGAGGTTTGCCAGATTCCAAATTGTTCTTAATTAAATCTGGTAAGCGATGTAACGTTTGCGGCCCGAAAACGACATCGACATGCGGAGAGCGTTTGATAATGTTTTCACCTTCTTGTGATGCAACACACCCACCAACGCCAATCACTAAATTAGGGTTTTTATCTTTCAGTGGCAGATAGCTTCCAAGATGGCTGAAGACCTTATCTTCTGCCTTTTCTCTAATTGAGCAAGTGTTTAGTAGGATAACATCTGCCTCTTCAGGTACATTCGTTTCAACCATGTTGCCGCTTGCTGAAAGCAAGTCTTTCATACGAGACGCATCGTATACATTCATTTGGCAACCAAATGACTTAACAAATATTTTTTTAGAGTGGTCGTTTTTCACTAAATTGAAGAATTCAAAATTAATTTTACTTGCATAACCCGCAATTTTAACGCAATTGCTGAATGCAATGGAAATTAAACAACCTTCTTTTTTGGGTTATAAATTGATGGTACTATCATCATGAACATACATCTATATTGAAAAGAAAAAAATGAATAGAAGACGTTTTCTCATGTATGTACTATTTTCCGCTATACCTGCCAAACTTGTTTATAAGGTACATCGACTAAGAGTCATTAAAGATGGGCAAGGGCGTTGGTATTTATGAGGATTGCTAGTGCTGCTTGATAATCTGAATCAAATAAGTAAGAAGCAATACGATGTGATCATCTTTGGAGCAGGCCCAGCGGGTTTCTCAACGGCCTTGTCACTACCAAAATCCATCAAAGTCTTACTGGTTGAAGCAGGAGATATCAACTACTCTGAGGCCTCGCAAGTATTTTATGATGGCAAGGTAATCGGTGATAAATATTTTGATTTAAAAGACTGTCGACTAAGGCAACTTGGGGGCTCATCAAACCATTGGACCGGGAAATGTCGTACTTTAGATACTTTTGACTTTGCATACAAAGACTATGCGAAAAATGCCAATTGGCCGATTGCTAAATCCGACTTGCAAAATTATCTAATGCCAGCATGTAACTTATTAAAAATAAAATCTAATTTTCATAGCAAACCATATCAATGGGACAAGCATGTAGAAGAGCTGGATTTTCAGTTTTCTCCTGTCATGTTCAAGTTTAATTACCTGAATAATGTTGCTGAATCTCATGATATTGATTTGATTGTCAACGCTGCAATAACTAAAGCACATATTAAAAGCGATGCCATTCATGAACTCACAATTACTAATAAAGTGGGTGAAAATAAAACAATTCAAGCACACCATTATGTCTTTGCCATGGGTGGAATCGAGAATGGAAGAATGCTTAAGTTCTTGGCAAAAGATAACCCTAATAGCTCACTCAGTAAGAATCCCAATGTCGGAGCATACTGGATGGAGCATCCTCATTACTGTGTCGGGGATTATTTTTATAATCTTCCAGATCACGACCGTTGGTATGTCGGTATTTCAGAAGTCAAAAAAAGATCGTTGAATGTACTTAACTGTAATTTGAATTTTGCCTCTCAGTTAAAACATCCTGAGGACGGGAAAATAAAAAAATTACTGCGTGATTTGATTTGCGCAGACGAAGCGATAGGCTCTGAAGTTTCTTATGGTTTAGGTAGGAACTATTGTGGTGGGGAAATCGATGCAGCATGGGAGCAAGCGCCTGATTTTGATAACCGTATTGATCTTGCAACTGATGTAGATGCGTTTGGCACGCCAAAAGCAGTCCTAAACTGGCATAAATCTGATTTAGATTTAAGGACAATAAGATTGACTGCAGAGTACGTAGCAGAGTCGATGGTTAAATATAAACACGCAAAAATTAGATTAAGAGAGTGGCTGTGGAGTGGAAATTATCCAGAGAATGGACAGATAGCTGGCATGCATCACATGGGTGGTACAAGGATGAGTGCCTCACCCAAAGATGGTGTTGTCAATCCTGATTTAAGGTGCTGGGATGTTTCCAATCTTTATATGGCAGGTAGTTCTGTTTTTCCATCTTCAGGCCATGCAAACCCAACGCTAACGATAGTACAATTGGCAGTGCGGTTAGCTGAGCACATAGCTAAGCAAGCTTGAAAAAGTGTTTAATACCCTCGATCAGCTTCTGCAAATAATACACTTAGTACTTTGATAAGAAATTTTCTTTAAAGTAATCGTTATATTTAACTAACTATTCAGTTTAAAGTATCATCATGCCTTCATAATACTGGATAGGTATTTTAAAAGCGTTATTTATGCAAGCACTCCCAATATTTTTCAACATCAGTAACCGTCTATGTCTTGTGATTGGTGGAGGTGATATCGCTACTCGCAAAGTGAACGTGCTTTTAAAAGCAAATGGTCAAATTAGACTAGTTTCGCCTTATGTCTGTGCTGAGCTTCAAGCAATGATTGCAGCCAATAAAATTCAACACTTAGAGGCAGAGTTTGAATCATCGCAATTAGAAGGCGCTTGTTTGGTTATCGCCGCCACAGATGATGAAGCAGTTAATGAAGCTGTTTCTATGGCGGCAAAAGCGCAGAATATTCCTGTTAATGTTGTTGATGCGCCTGCATTATGTACATTCACCATGGGCTCGATTATTGATCGTAGTCCGATTGTTATTGCTGTGTCTTCAGAAGGGAATGCGCCTGTTTTGGCGCGATATATCCGTACCAAAATCGAAACGATGTTGCCATCAGCCTATGGGCGTATTGCAGCAATTGCAGGTGAGTTTCGAGATCAAGTCAAAGATAAATTCAATAGTGTGCAAGCACGACGAATTTTTTGGGAAGAGATATTACAAGGGCCTTTTGTTGAAAGGGTGCTGTCAGGTCAGGAGCAAGCGGCAAAAGATTACTTGCAGGATACGTTAAAAAATGCTGATGCTACTAAAAAAAGGGGTGAAGTTTTTCTTGTGGGCGGAGGGCCTGGTGATCCCGATTTACTTACTTTTCGTGCATTACGACTAATGCAGCAGTGCGATGTTTGTGTCTATGATAAATTGGTGAGTCCTGAAGTCATGGAGTTGGTAAGGCGTGATGCTGAGCTCATCTATGTTGGTAAAGCGCGGGATCAGCATACGATGCCACAAGAGGAAATTAATGATTTGCTTGCAAAGTTAGCACTTGAGGGAAAGCGTGTACTTAGATTGAAGGGAGGAGATCCATTTATCTTCGGTCGAGGGGGCGAAGAAATTGAGACATTGATGCAACATGATGTACCTTTTCAAGTGGTGCCTGGTATTACAGCAGCAAGCGGTGTATCTAGTTATGCTGGTATTCCACTAACTCATCGGGATTATGCACAATCTTGCTTGTTCATTACAGGGCATCTCAAGGATGGTTCAGTTGATTTGGATTGGGAAGCAATGGTTAGACCCAATCAGACGCTCGTCATTTATATGGGCTTGATTGGTTTGCCGACCATTTGTGAACAATTGATTGCGAGATGAATATCAGCTAATATGCCGATTGCTGTCGTACAGCAGGGGACTACGCAAAGACAGCGAGTATTAACTGGTACATTATTAGATATGGCTGAAAAAGTTGAGCATGCTCAGTTGAAGGCACCTTGTTTAATCATTATTGGTGAAGTTGTTCTTTTAAGAGAAAAATTAAATTGGTTCAACCCATAACAATAACGCAACGACCAAAAGGCTCTAACGGGAATGCCTAATAAGCATACTCGTCAGAAAGCAAGACAATCCACACCATCAAAATTTCATATTTTGGTGCTTGAGCAAGATATCTCTTTTGCACAGGCATTGAAATACGATATTGAGAAAGAGTTGCCTGTTGATGTTACGATGGTTAATTCAATCAGTATTGCACGAGCGATACTGCGTAAAAATCCAGATAAATATTTTCTGAGTGTTTCCAGTGTAGTCAATTTTGATTCGGAAAGTTTTGAGAAAATTGATTTACTCGCTGAGTTTCACATCCCAGCAATCGTTATTGTCGAACAATATGAAGACGAACTTCGTGACCAACTGATTAAACGTCATGTCATAGACTATGTTGTCAGAGAAGCTAATCGGTCTGACACAGATTATATTTGTGATTTAATCGCACGCATACTTAAAAATGTCGCAATCAAAGTGTTAGTTGTTGATGATTCTAAAGTTGCACAGTTCGTCATCACAAGAGAGTTATCACTACAGAAGTTCAATGTATTGCAAGTTGATAATGGCTTGGCTGCAATCGAAATGTTAGAGCAAAATCCTGATATCAAATTAGTATTGGTTGATTATCAAATGAAGATGGTTGACGGGGTGACCTTTGTGAAAAAGGCACGCGAACTTTACCGTAAAGATGAAATGTTAATTATTGGTATATCTAGTTCAGCTGATCCTAGGCTTGCAGTTAAGTTTTTAAAAGCAGGCGCAAATGACTTTATATCAAAACCATTCAACTATGAAATGATGCTGTGTAGGATCAACCAAAATTTAGATATGTTGGACGCCGTTGATTATGCGAAACACTTATCGAATGTGGACTTTCTGAGCAATGTTTATAATCGTCGATATTTCTTTGATGAAGGCAATAATATTTTTAGAAGTCTTGGCAGGCATGATGTATTGACGGTGATGATGATTGATATTGATTTTTTCAAAAAAGTGAATGATGTATATGGACACGATGTTGGTGACGAAGTCATCAAAGCGACGGCAAATCAACTCACAACACATTTCGAGGGAGATATTGTCGCGCGAATGGGAGGCGAAGAGTTTGCAGTGATTAGTAAAAACCCAGAGTATCGGCATAGTTTTGCTCATATTCATGAATTTAGAAATAAAATCGCAAAGCAAACGATTGAAGTCAAAGGCCACCAAATAAAGTTTACTTGTAGTATTGGCGTCAACAATATTTTAGGTAAAAGCTTGGATGAAATGATGGTGCATGCAGATCGATTACTTTATTTAGCAAAACAAGGTGGTCGAAATAGAGTAGAGGGCAAGCCATACACCCAGTCAATGAGTAAATTCGCAAAGACTAGTAGTGTTGAATAGGAAGAGATAATCTTGCCTCAAGCCCACCACCATTGCGATTGATTAGCTCTAAACTACCATGATGCAGTTTTGCAATACGGTTACATATTGCGAGGCCTAAGCCACTTCCCCCTTCATTTTTTGTTCTAGCGCTATTTAATCTTTCAAATGGTCTTAGCAATCGCTCTGCTTGGTCTGGTGGAATGCCAGGGCCGCGGTCGAGTACACTAATAATGATTTTTTCTGCTGTTATTTTGCTTTCGACCACGACTTCATCTTTGCTGTAGGCGTAAGCATTCCCTACTAAATTATCTAATAAGCGTTGCATAGCCAGTGGACGTATAGGAATCAAATAGGTTGGTCCCATTTTCACTTTGAGTTGTCTACCAGCACGGCTTTGTCGTTCTGCAAGTAACTTCAATAAATCATTAATATCCATCATTCTTGTTGATTCACCTTCAACACCGCGTACAAAGTCGAGGAACTGATGAATAATATTATCCATATCTGCGATATCTTCAATCATGCCTTCTTTCATTGTATTTGCTTCATTATCCGGTAGCATTTCTACTGCTAATCGAAGACGCGCTAGTGGTGTTCTAATGTCGTGTGAAACCCCAGCTAATAATAAAGTACGTTCAGCGTCTAGTCTTACCAACGCCTCAGCCATTTCATTAAATGTCTGGTTCACTGCTCTTAGTTCATCCAGATTGTCTTCAGGAAGTTTGGGGGCTTGCTCTCCATTACGTAACTTATCTGCGGCTTTTGCCAGTAGGTTGAGTGGTCGATTGATACGAGCAGCCGTTATATATGCGCCTGCTAGAGACAGCAGCCCAATTAAGGCGCCCCAGCCT
>CAXIBZ010000027.1:0-10695 GCA_964022105.1 uncultured Methylophilaceae bacterium | reverse complement strand
AACCGCTGACATTCGCCTTGTAAGGGCGACGCTCTACCAACTGAGCTAAGCACCCAAATCAATAACAAGTCGCGCATGATACCGTTATTTTTCATTTTCTCCAAGTAGTTTTGTACAGATACCGTTAATTTTAATTTATGCCTATAATGCTGCTTGCAAGACAAATCCTTGAATCAACAAAGATAACATCATGACTGAGCAACCATCGCTGCCAGCTTGGCACGCGTTTTTAAAACAACACATTGTTCTTCATCCGTTTACGGCTATTGCGCTAGCCATCAGTGTTTCTGCTGTGATTTTCTTGTTAACACAGAGTGTGTTTAATTTTGTTGAAGCAGATGCACAATCTTTTAAATGGGCACTAATGGCTGGAACGGCAGGATTTATAGCGACTGCAATCGGTGCTTTACCCGCATTGCTTTTACGACAATTACCACAGAAGTTTGAGGATAGTATGCTGGGGTTTGCTGCTGGCATGATGCTCGCGGCTAGCACTTTCTCACTCATTATCCCAGGCATTGATGCAGGTAAAGAAATATTTAACAGTCAGTTTGTCAGTGTCATGGTTGTTGTTGCTGGGTTGGCATTGGGCGTCATGTTGATGCTTGGACTAGATCAATTTACACCACACGAACATGAGAAAACAGGCCCATGTGGGCCTGGCTATGAAATATGTGAGCGGGTGTGGTTGTTTGTCTTTGCAATTGCCTTACATAACTTGCCAGAAGGCATGGCAATGGGCGTTGGCTTTTCGAATGGGGATGTCTCTGTTGGCTTACCATTAACCACAGCGATTGCAATCCAGGATATACCAGAAGGCTTAGCAGTTGCGTTAAGTTTACGAGCCGCAGGCGCAAAAGCAAGAAGTGCCGTATTGATTGCTGCTGCCAGTGGTTTGCTGGAGCCGATAGGCGCAATCATTGGTGTGACACTAACTGGTGGCAGTATTTGGAGCTATCCATTAGGGCTGGGTTTAGCGGGTGGTGCAATGATATTTGTTGTGTCTCATGAGGTTATTCCTGAGACACATCGTAATGGTCATCAAACACTTGCCACAATCGGCCTAATGATAGGATTTGCGTTAATGATGGTTTTGGACACCACATTAGGTTAGCGCGCTATTCAACCCGCGTCCAAATTTGTGATCGACCCAATAGAGAAATACCAATATAGCCTCTAACCTCTAGCTGGTCACCAGCTTCGTTTAAGGTCATTTTACATTTGTAGACTTTACCTTCTTCTGGATCAAGGATATTGCCGCCATCATATTTATCCCCGTTTTGTCTCATCCCTTTAACGATAGTCATGCCAATAATAGGCTGATTTTTGCGCTCATCTTTGCATTTGTCGCAAATGGCATCCCCTGTGTCCGTAGGTAATAAGCCTTTTTCAATCACCGCACGATATTCCCCGTTGTGCTCACTGATACGGATTAATGAACGGGGTTTATTGGTCTTATCATCAATACTTTGCCACAGCCCCGCTGGTGAGTTGTTAGCTGCTAAGCTGAGTTGCATAGACATTAGTAGCACAGCGATTATTTGAATAAAGGCAACCAAAATACGCATCATTATCTCCTCGAATACTAAGTATTCGTATTTTCTGCAAGTTGTATGCCACTAGAATGACACTAAATTAATCAATGACATAGACTTAATTATTATCCATAGAATGCAATATATGCAGGACATCTAACATGTTGAGAAATATGCCTGCAAAGTTTGCATTAAAAAATGAATTTATTCACCCAACTGCACACACATTGAAAGCAAACATTAATTCACCTGTTTTATCTAAAGATTGTTTTAAATATGCCGATGCAATAATTAAGACTAGCGTGATAGAAAAGAGGTGTGTGATGACGATGGTATACGAATTACTTGATGACGAAGATCAAGCTTATAACGACTTTATGAACGTTTATCAAGCGATGTTTTTTACACAAGATTTCACCAATTGGGATGATTCACTGTTTTATCAGACCGAAGAGTTAGAGCTCGAAGTGGTATGAAAAATCAGTGCGGAATGGATGAAACCTTGTCTTTAAACTGCCTACTGATAGCGTTTGTAATACGATAACGGCTCTTTTGTATCCAGTTTTTGTTGGCATAACTGCTGGTATATTGTGTGCCTGTATTCACCCAGAAATACTCCCGATTAAACATATAGTGCGGGTGATAATCTCTGAACAGGACAGCAACTGGATATGGTCTTGTGGTGGATAAACCATCTTTCTGCGTCGCTTCTAATAAATACTCTTTACCATGCTTGAATAATACCACCCAGGCATGGCCACCTGCGCCTTCTACATCTCCCAATACGACGCGTGCGTCTTCACCTTGTTCTATCAACCAATCTGCCAACACAATAGCATGGTCCTCACAGTCACCACGGGGGTAATAAAAAGCTTGCCTGCTTGATTGCCATACATCGGTGCGGCCTGCATATTGGTTGGCATCAAATTGATAGGTTTTACGTTGCGATAATATATAAAGTGGCGTCATCACATTATCAACAATAAAGGGCGCATAACCTTCTAGATAGGTATTAACCAAGTAATGGTCGCCATCTAACGCCTGAGCCGACATGGTATAAATGCCAATAGGATCTATTGAATAAATAAGAGGATAGTTTTGTCCATGCGCATGTGCGAGCATGTTGTTTACATCTGTATCGGATAGAGTGTAGTTGATGGGTAAGATATCAAGACGATATCCAGCGTGCGGCAGCGTTAAATCTTGTTGTGCTAGTGAAAGTATTGCAACATCAACTTCTCTCTTAGTAGATGGTTCAGGATTATAATTAACGCTAAGGCCATGACTATTGAAGTTGTCTTTTATCGCACTACCATATGCCCCCAGAAAGAAGAAAATTAGCAAAACGACTAAGCTACCCAAACCACGCATGATAGCTGTCTTTTTTAACCCTTAAAACCAAACACAATCACAACGGCAACAAAGATCAAAATAGCAGAGGCAAAAATAGCCACTGCAATATTGCCATTTTTGATTTCTTCTTCAAAATTAATATTTTTGACAACTTTTTTGTCTACCCATAGTAACGCATAAACACACACAATGAGTGCGACAATCGAGTAACAAAGATTGATTGCTAGATTAATAATTGATGCGGATAAAAACTCGACTTCCATAGCTTGGCTCACTTTATTATTGATGCTTGATACTGCTAATTCTAGCATTGAAGTCTGAATTGATTATCACGTTGAATAAACAAAACCATAATGCCCAGTTTGTTCTAAAGATTAAAACATCTATGTCGATAGCATAATGAAACCTATCAACTTGACTAAGGGTTGAAAAAGTTTAGGCATTAATCTCCTCCCCCTTGGGCTTACACCATGTGTAAGCCCATTTTTTTTTACAACCGACTTAATGATTTCGCATACGACTTACCGCTTTAGCGGTTAGGGAGAATGGCGATACCCTTTACGGGTATAGCATTTAGCGAGGTTGGGAACGCCCCATGCGGGTGTGACCGACTTAATGATTTCGCATACGACTTACCGCTTTAGCGGTTAGGGAGGATGGTGATGCCCTTCACGGGTACAGCATTTAGCGAGGTTGGGAACATCCTTTATCGCAATAGTGAAATGAGCATATTCGATGCATGAAGCTTTTCGTCAAGAATCAGCAATCTACTTATATTAGTATTAAGTGAACATAGGCAGCTAGCATTTATTGATTCTTTTAACTAATGGTAAAGTGATAGCAAGCTTGCAGAAGAGCATATTAATGACGAATAAGGAAATACGATGAAGGCTACATGGAACAATACAGTGATTGCTGAGTCAGACCAAACGATTGTACTCGAAGGAAATCACTATTTTCCTATCGAATCAATTCACGAACAGTACTTCCAAGAAAGTTTGCATACTTCCATCTGTGGTTGGAAAGGCTTGGCTAACTATTTCAATATTGTTGTAGGGGACCAAGAAAATCCCAATACAGCATGGATTTATAAAACGCCTAAGGAACAGGCGCAAGAAATAAAAAACCATATTGCTTTTTGGAAAGGCATTTCAGTCATCGCTTAATAAAGGTTTTCACAGCATCATGGACACAGCTGCAATTTCCAGTAAAGACAAATATCAATTGATAGCAAAGTTTCAACAGTTGCGTCAAGTCACGCTCAAAATTTGCAATCCAATTGAGCATGAGGATTATGTTGTCCAGCCAAGTTCAGAAGTCAGCCCGCCAAAATGGCACTTGGGCCATACCAGCTGGTTTTTTGAAGAGGTAATTTTAAAAAAATATTTAGATGGGTATGTCACGTTTAATTCACAGTACGGTACCTTGTTTAACTCTTATTATAAGGCCGTTAGTCAACATACCATTCAATCAGAGCGTGGATATCTATCCAGACCAACGTTGGCAGAAATTTTGCGATATCGTGCGCATGTTGACAGCGAACTCACAAGGTTGCTAAATGAGGTGCCACTCACAGAAACGCTGGCATCTTTAATAGAAACAGGCATGCATCATGAACAGCAGCATCAAGAATTATTGTTCATGGATATCAAATACATTTTAGCGAGTAATCTATTAGATACCAGTTATGCCTTAATGCCGCTTGAAGATGCAACAAAGCAATCCCAAAAGGAAAATTGGATAAGCTACAAAGAGGGTATATATGAAATAGGTTATCAAGGGGTGGCATTTTCCTATGATAACGAACGTCCCCGTCATAAACATTATTTATATCCTTTTGCCATCAACCAGAGCTTGGTTACTAATGGAGACTTTTTAGCTTTTATCCAAGAAGATGGTTATCAAGAGGCAAAATATTGGCTGAGCCAAGGTTGGGATTGGGTTAACGAGAAGGATATTCAGCAGCCACTGTATTGGCGAAAAGTTGATAATCGATGGTATGAATATACGCTTCATGGCTTAACGCCTTTAGATCTCAATAGACCGCTAGTGCATGTTAGCTACTTTGAGGCTGATGCATTTGCAAACTGGAAAGGTCAGCGACTACCGACAGAGCAAGAATTAGAACTTTATCTTTCAACCTCACAGGCCAATCACCATTTACCTAAAGCCGAAGTCTTTCATCCAAATGATGCACTAGCCGCAGAGCAAGTATGGTGCTGGACAAGAAGCCAATATCTACCCTATCCAAATTTTAAAGCTTTTGATGGGATGCTTAACGAATACAATGGCAAGTTTATGTGTAATCAATTTGTATTAAGAGGGGGGTGCGTGCTAACGCCTGAACGGCATTATCGCCATAGCTACCGCAATTTTTATTCGCCTGAACAACGTTGGATGTTTTCAGGCATTCGCTTAGCAAAGGATGTCATTTGAAAATAACAAACCTGATTGAAAAAAATCAGACCACGCAGCACCATGAAGCATTTTTAGCTGATGTGATTAAAGGGTTAAGCACAGAACAAAAAGCAATATCGGCAAAATATTTTTATGATGATATTGGCAGTGAGTTATTTCAAAAAATCTCGCAGCACCCAGATTACTATCCAACAAAAACAGAGTTTTCAATTTTAGACAACATCAGTGACATTTTGCCTACCCATATCAATGAATCAGAAATCGATATTATTGAATTAGGTGCCGGCGATGGCCACAAAAGTGAGCTCATCATTAATGGTTTAATCAAAGCAAAATGTAATGTCAATTTTTACCCTATTGATATATCCGAAAAAGCGATGCAGTTATTAGACGAGAACTTAACAAGAAATGAAAACCTGCATATTCATGGTGTGGTGGCTGATTATTATCATGGGCTTCATTACATTAGAGAAATTTCAAATAACAAAAAGCTGGTGCTATTTTTAGGTTCAAATATTGGTAACTTTAATAAGACACAGACTGACCAATTCCTCACTATGTTATCTAACACATTAGATAAACATGATTATGTGATGATGGGGTTTGACTTGAAAAAAGATCCTGCGATCTTGAACCAAGCCTATAATGATTCAGACGGTTTAACCAGATCATTCAATCTAAACTTACTGACGAGAATCAATCGAGAGTTAGGGGCAAATTTTGATACTGACCAATTTAAGCATTATGGTTTTTATAATCCTTATCGTGGCACGATGGAAAGTTATTTAATCTCCTTAGTCGCGCAGTCCATTCATATTGAAGCGGCGAACCAAACGTTTCACTTTAAACAATTTGAACCGATTCATTTGGAATATTCGCACAAGTTTACATCATCAGGTATAGAGAAATTGGCCAAACAAAATGGCTTTGAAACGTTAGCGCTATTTACTGATGAGAGAAATTACTTTATTGATGCGCTTTGGCAAGTGAGCGCTTAACTTAAATCGGAGTGAATATTTTGGCTGAACAGTTTGATTTTGACCAGATACGCAATCGAGAGGGCACGAATAGCCTAAAATATGATGCTAGAAAGTCGCTGTTTGGTCGTGATGATGTCATTCCTATGTGGGTTGCAGATATGGATTTTGCCTCTCCCTCAGCGGTTACAAAGGCATTACAGGCACGCGCTAACAGCCCTATTTATGGATACACTGATTTTTCCGATAGTCTTTACGACGCCATGATGGCATGGTTTAAAAAGCGGCATGGTTGGGCAATAAAGCGTGAGTGGATCATGATGTGTCCTGGGGTGGTGCCCTCACTGCATGCAGCTGCGATGGCGTTTGCAGCGCGTGGTGAGTCTATTATTGTGCAGCCACCTGTCTATTTTCCTTTCTTTTCAGCTGTTAGCAATACAGGTAGATCACTAATAGCGAACAAATTAGCCTTACAAAATAATCGCTACACAATCGATTTTGATGCACTGGAAGAAAGTGCGAAAAAAGCCAAAATGCTATTTTTATGTTCACCACATAATCCAGTTGGCAGGGTGTGGGGGCAGGAAGAGCTTACACGAATTATCAATATCGCAGAAAAACATCAACTGGTTATTTTTTCTGATGAAATTCATGCTGACCTGATATACCCAGAGGCAACGCACCACCCACTGGCAAGTTTGACCGATGCGGTGGAGCATATTATTACTGCAGTAGCACCCAGCAAAACATTCAATATCGCAGGGCTTGGTTTATCTGCGCTGATCGTACCCAATGCAGATTATCGGCAAAAGCTGCATATGGCATTTGAGACCTTACATGTCAGTGCTGCAAATCCTTTTAGTCTTGTCGCTTTCGAAGCAGCTTATGCGCATGGTGAAGCCTGGTTAGATGCGCTGTTAACTTACTTAACTAAAACGCGTGATTATGTTATTGACTATCTGAATAAGCATATTCCACAAATCAAATGCCTAATGCCAGAAGGAACCTATTTACTATGGCTCGATTGTCGTGCTTTAGGATTGAGTGATCAGGCGCTTAAACATTTTTTTATTCATCAGGCAGGAATTGGCCTCAGTCCAGGTACACTATTTGGTGATGGTGGGTCAGGATTTATGCGGATGAATATTGGCATTCTAAGATAGGTTATCAAAGAAGCGTTGGAAAATATTAGGCATGCACTGAACGAGTATTAAGTTAAAAAAATTTAAGCTATACCGATTGGTTTGAAATAATTTCGGTTGAATTTGGTCAATACAATATAATGATTTGTGGAATTGGTAGAGTGAATAAAAATGTTTTTTAAAGCCAAAAAATGGATATGGACTAAGCTCAAAAATATGCGGAGCGTTGACCGGGCTTATGCGCAATATTTAGCGCATTTTAATGATTATCAAGCTAATAAAGTCGATAGCGCATTACAAAAAGATTTGAATATAAAAGCCATGACGAAAGAGGAGTTTGTTAAAGTTTGGAAACCAGCAAAAAAATGTAAGCCAGGCTGTTGTTCTTAACCTAGGTACTTCCCAATGCATTTCCTATATTTGCGCTTAATTAGCATCCGCTAATCCTTTCTTCCAGTATCTCTTTTTATGATTCATTCAGTATCTAACCCAACCCGCATAAAAGTGCTATTTTCGGGTGTTTGTAGCCTAATCTTATCAATGGGCATTGCCCGATTTGCCTATACACCCATGTTGCCAGTGATGATGAATCAAGCAGGATTGTCTCATGAAGCTGGGGGCTGGCTAGCCGCTATTAATTACACAGGCTACCTAGCTGGTGTATTGATTGCTTCATGGATTAGCCATACGGTGGTTAAGGATAGACTTTATCGTTGGGGCATGGTGGTTGCCGTTGTGAGCACTGTGATGATGGGTGTGACGACCAACATGCCTGTCTGGATTGTTTCTAGATTTATAGCAGGTTTAAGTAGTGCGGCTGGCTTGATGTTAGGCAGTGGTCTAATTTTCAATTGGTTAATCCGGCACAATCATCGCCGAGAGTTGGGCATTCACTTTTCAGGAATTGGTTTTGGCATCGCCTTTTGTTCTGTAGTCGCCATTTTGATGTACAAGCAAATCGCTTGGGATATACAATGGTTTGTATTAGCAGGATTAGGCGCACTATTGTTGATACCTGCATTACTATGGTTTCCACCACCGCCAACAGATGATGATGCAGTTAACCAGCATGCATCTATGCAACATACGCCACCTAACGCAAAATTTATGCGCTTTTTTACAGCTGCTTATTTTTGCTCAGGATTTGGCTACGTGGTAACTGCCACATTTATTGTTGCCATTATTAATGCAATGCCAGCGCTTGCAGGCAAAGGCGCTTGGGTGTTTTTAATCGTTGGTTTAGTCGCTGCACCCTCTTGTATTCTATGGGACTTCATTGCGCGCAAAACTGGCGATGTAAATGCGTTAGTCCTAGCAGGTACAATTGAAGTGATCGGCATAATCACGCCTACGTTTGGTTGGGGAGTGATAGGCGCCATGTTAAGTGCTCTGTTATATGGCGCAACAGCCATAGCCATAGTGAGCTTAACGTTGACCATGGCTGGCCGTTTCTACCCTGCACAGCCCGCTAAAATGATGGGAAAAATGACAACAGCCTATGGCATTGCACAGATTATTGCACCAGCTATCACTGGCTGGGTAGCTGGTTCGCAAGGTGGATATGTGTTTGGACTCTATCTAGCTGCCACCGTCATGGCTATTGGGACACTATTCTTTTATATGATGCGTAAAGTCCAGTCGCAACTTTAGATTTCGATAATAAGTGCTGGATTAAATTGAATGTTCTCTGCCTGTTGTATATTATCTGGCCGACCTCTAGGGTTGCAAATGATACGGGTTTTACCGGTTTGATAGTCAGACCTCACATGTGTATGACCGTGAATCCATATATCTGGCTGGCCAAGTAAATGACTAAGGTCACTGGCAAAATATGTTTTCAAAAAGCTATCTTTATACTTCGGCGCGACGGACTGTAATGCAGGGGCATGATGGGTAATGATGACAGTTTTACCAGCAAAATCTTCATCTAACTTTGCCCCTATAAACTTGACGGAATTGAGATGCATATTAATCGCATCTTTTACTTTGAAGCGTGATTCATAATATTGAATTAATCTAAAATCGGTGAGTGATAATTCACTCATCCTGAGCGTTATTTCTTGATCTTCAGGTTGTGTTAAATTAAAGTCCGTCCATAGTGTAGCACCCAAAAAACGTACATTATTAATGATTAATTCATCATTTTCTAAATAGTGTAGTCGACTGTGTCCTTTACAAAATACACTGATTTTCTGGCGGATGTCATTTAATTCTGCATGGTAAAACTCATGGTTGCCTGCTATGTAAATGATATGAGCATCCGTTGCATCTAGCAAACTTGCCGCCCACTCAACCCCATTTGTTCCTTCAGCAATATCACCCGCTAATATAATCACATCAACATCAAACACTTGGAGTTTGTAAGGTGCGATTTCCATGTGTAAATCACTTAAGACATGCAGTTTCATTATTTGCTTTACTTTTGCTAATTAACACTGCTTATAATCTAACATAGAACGCTTACTAAACGATGTTGTCATTTGTATGTCTGACGGCTAACGTTCTTATAAAGGGTTAACTAAATGCATAAAATGTTGCTTCTGCTGTGCTTGCTCTATGTGCCAAGTCTATTGGCCAAACCAAGTTTCGCCGAGACGCTAGCCTTAAGCCATTCTGTTGTGATGATTACGACTGAGTTGCCTAATGGTCAAAATGGGCGTGGTTCTGGCGTTGTTGTTAGTAAAGAGTATGTGGCTACGAATTGCCATGTGATTGCAAATGCCAAAGGTGCAAATGTTGCAAAATTTCGTGTTGGCTATCAACCAATTGCGATTAAAGCGAATTGGAAGCGGGATTTATGTTTGCTCAAATTTGATGACTTACCATTTGAGCCAGTTAAGTTGCGAGACAGCGCTTCACTACAATATGAAGAGCCTGTGTTTAGTCTAGGTTTTCCTATCGGACAGAATGTACCGCAACCTTCCTATGGAGCGATTAAGGCTACCTATCCATATCAGGACAGTTTAATTATTCGTTCAGATGCTGCATTCGGTTTGGGCTCAAGTGGTGGCGCGCTATTTGATGAACAGATGAATTTGATTGGCATTACCACGTTTAAAAGTCCTGGCAATAAAGGTTATTTTTATCACCTGCCTGTGGAGTGGATAAAGGAGCTCATGAAAGCACCTGAAACGCAAAGTTTAGCCACAAACGATATTCCTTTCTGGGCTTTACCTTTAGAGCAACGACCCGCTTTTATGCGAGTAGTCATCCCATATCAAAATCAAGATTGGAATATATTGAAAACGATTGCAAAGCAATGGACAATTG
>CAXIBZ010000026.1:0-10721 GCA_964022105.1 uncultured Methylophilaceae bacterium | reverse complement strand
ATGGTGATTTATCGGCGCCAGTCACTACTACGGAGGCTAAATCATGAGTGCGCTTACTTTTACATTAAAAAATAACATTATTCATCCAATCGATTGCAGGTCATTAACACCTGATTCTCTTAAAGAAAAATCTAGTCTGGACATTCAATCCATCTCCATTGGCTCGCATACCGTTGCTGACCTATTTGATGTATCTGGTGATGATTCCAATCGGATTACTTTTAAAAACAGCAATAGCCAACTACATTACATTGGCCATCAAATGAAAAGTGGCACTATCATTATTGATGGTAATGCTGGGGATTACTTAGGATCCGCTATGCAAGGTGGCGTGCTTATTTGCAAAGGTAACGCTGGCGAACGTGCGGCAAATGTCATGCGCCGCGGCATCCTATTAATTGAAGGCAATGTAGGCGAATATTGTGCGAGTAGTATGAGGGCAGGCACAGTTGGTGTGTTAGGTAATACCAGTGCGCGTTTAGGCTATGGTATGAAACGCGGCACTTTATTATTAGCTAAGCAACCAGCAGAACAAGCCACTTGGTTAGATTGTGGCTTACACACACTGCCTTTCTTGAATATTTTGTACCAATCATTTCAACAGCTTGATACTAAATTTGCCGCCATCAGCCAAAAACGCGTTAAGCGTTATGTGGGAGATGCTTCTGGCATAGGTAAAGCTGAATTGCTCGTTTTGCAAGCATAATCGAGTCAAGACAAATCAAAATAATGTTAGAATCCGTTTTTGTTTTAATGTTGTGTTGAAATGTCAAAGTTCTTAACTGCTGCGCTTTATAAATTTGTTAGTCTGCCTGACTACAAAGATCTACAACAACCAATTCTTGATGCTTGCTTAAAGCACAATATCAAAGGCACTTTATTACTCGCACAAGAAGGCATTAACGGCACAATTGCTGGTAAACCAGAGGATATCCACGCCGTATTAGCATACCTGCGCCAAGATGCTCGATTGAGCGGCTTGGAACACAAAGAATCCTACGCAGATGAACATCCTTTTTATCGCATGAAGGTAAAGCTCAAAAGGGAAATAGTGACGATGGGCGTTCCTGAAGTAAATCCAAATCATGTCGTTGGTACATACGTAAAACCAGAAGATTGGAACAACATCATTAGTGATCCAGATGTAATCGTCCTAGATACGCGCAATGACTACGAAACGCATATTGGGACATTCAAGGGCGCTATTGACCCTAAGACCACCACATTTAGAGAGTTTCCTAAGTATGTTGAGCAAAATCTAGATAAAACTAAACATAAAAAAGTGGCCATGTTTTGCACTGGTGGTATCCGCTGCGAAAAGGCATCCTCGTATATGAAGCAACAAGGCTTTGAAGAAGTCTATCATTTACAAGGTGGCATTCTAAAGTATCTAGAAACTGTCCCCCGAGAAGAAAGCCTATGGGAAGGCGAATGCTTTGTTTTTGACCAACGCGTCGGTGTAAAACATGGATTGGAAGTAGGCGAATATGATCAATGCTACGCCTGTCGGATGCCGTTATCTCCAGAAGAACTCAAAAGTGACCAATATACGCCTGGTATATCATGCCCATATTGTTACGATAAAACATCTGAGCAAAAGAAAGCTGCTTTAACCGAGCGTCAAAAACAAGTTTTGTTAGCCAAAGCGCGTGGTGAAAGTCATATTGGCGAAAAGCTAATAAAACGCGAAAAAAGCGTGGAGTGAACTGCCTTATTCAAGAACAATACGGCCATTCAAAGGCTGTAAGGGTCGATTGTTGTCGTGCCGCATAACTTTCTTAAATGCAGTAATTTGTGACTTGGATGCAGTCATTGGTGATTTCATTACTATCCAAATAACACCTTCAGTACATGGCGGTGTAGTCAAAGAACCATTATAGCGATAATAAGTTTTATCTCTTGGTATAAGATCGCTAGCAAGCACTTTACTGCTCAACTTTTTCGGCTGAACTTTTGTTTTAGGCATTTGCTCCCATAGCTTTGCCAGTGCTTTATTCTCTACCCCTTCTTCAAACATAACGGCTAATATGGCAGTATTCCCTTTGGGGTCTGTATGTAAAAAATGTGCCTCTAATGGGAATGACTTACCTTTGATTGTATTTTCACTAGGAGTATGAAATGCCACATGTTTCATTTCATACATGACCGTATCAACCACCATAATATTGCCAGCCTTAAAGTCTGCTTGCACAGTGTGTCCATTATTCACAATACTCAGCGCAGGAAAGCGCTGAAATGTCTTTAGTTTGCTTGGAGATGTAGTGATTGTTTTATCAATATCAATCGGTGACTGATTTTTACCAACTTTGCAACTTAAAAAGTCTTCACTTAAATCACCCCAATGCTCAGGCCCTTTGCTGCCAACATATTTCCAACTAACCGATTTCTGTTTTTTCTCATCGGCCTCGTCTTTACTTGTATCAGAATCTTTAGTCTCTTGCTCTTTATCTGGCTTAGACTCATCGGCTTGCTTTGCTTTCTCATCAACATTCTTAGAGACTGATTCTTCATCAGCTTTGTTTGATTCAGCGCCACCCTTCTCTTCCGAGGGCTTGTCAGTAGCCTTTGCTGTGTCTGCACCCGCTAGTACCTCGGCTGGTTTTTCTGGGTTACTAGGCTGTACATCCATAGCTGCAGCTTCTGCATTTTCATGCGCTTGTTTTGCAAGCTCAGCTTTGGCTTTCGCTTCTTCTTGATACGCTTTTCGCTTGCAAACATACTGCATTGCCAGATCAATTTCTGTCTCCGGAACGGGTTCTAAAAACCGTGCCCTTTTCACATCAATTGCGGCTGAAAAAACCAAATCCTCATTTAATAACTGATAGACTTGCGCTGTAGCGGACTTTTGTTCTGCGCAATTAAAATACCATAGCAATTTTGCATGATTGTATTGCTTCTCTGGATATTGAAGGTTCGTTTGGATATCTTTGTATTCAATATTGACCCATGCTTTCTGAAATTTTCCAGACTCAGCAATCGACTGTTTATCTAACATCAATTTTGCATGTTTATTGTCTTGTAACTGAGTCCAGCTAGCCGCATGACTTATGGAAATCATCAGTAAATTACATAGCAATACTGTAACAAATTTCTTCATTAATTTTTTACCTTATCGTTCTGTCCGCTTTTTTAGAATGCTCATTACGCCATCACACCATTATGGCAAAGGATTGTATTTTCAAACCTAGGATTAATCTGTATTTTATCCATCTATTCAATGCTTTCATTCTGTACTCAATCATTAGAATATGTACAAGTCGCTCATTTCGACTATAGATATCATTTAGCAACGAATAATCATGGGTACATGAAATTTAACAATGACAACAAAACAATCTGCTAAAAGTCGTGAAAAAGTGGCTGCTGATGCCTATTTAAAATTTTTACAAGCTAAAGGTGCCTCTAGTCGTGCGCTGTATTTGCGTTCAAAGTTTTTGGATACATTCATGGAAAAACTGGCAGGCAAGATACAAACGCGCAAAGAATTTGCTACTGCGCTAGAAGTGACCTTAGCAACCTTATCAAATGATGAAAGAAGCAATGCGCTCAATACGGCTCGTGAATACTTCCCATTTTGGATGAATGATATTAAAGCGATTGCCATGTTTGAAGAATACTATGGTTTTAATATTAGTGACGTACAGTGGAACCCAAAACACGCTACGCTGAAAGCGCTAACTGATGAATTAGAAGTGTCCAAGCTAAACAATATTGAGAGTCAGTCACTTAATCGATACAGACACCTACTTATACAAAAAGGTGCTGACAAATCTATTGTAGACACCCGCTCCAAATTAGCAAAAATCATCTTATTGCGCTTAAGAGATGCCCCAACAAACAATCATGCCATTTATCGAATATCGGTGGATATTACTTTACCACTATTTAAAACCAAAGAAATCAAACAACTTTATCTGGATGTTGTCCGCGAGTTTTATTATTTTTGGCTGGATGACCCAGATGCTGAAATCAAGGCTTTTAGCTAGGCACAAGGCTGCCATACCATCACAAACTGACGTACACTTGTATAATACTGAACCTATACCACCTAGATAAAAAAAGGTATATTTTTGTATATGATTAAAGTTGTTAATAATATTGACATCTATAAAGCAATTTCTCACCAGCATTAAATGCTTAATAATAAGTTCATTAAGAAAGCAGTATATGAGTCGTGTTGCGGTATTTAACCAAAAAGGGGGAGTAGGCAAGACAACAACCTCTCTTAACCTAGCTGCAGCGCTTAATCGTAATGATGCCAAATCGCTACTCATCGACATGGATCCTCAAGGGCATCTAACAGAAATAAATGAGCATCTAAAACCAGATGCCGCTCAAAGCCTATTTGATCACTATCAAAACAATACGCCTTTAAAATCACTCATTGTGAAATGGAACAATGTTAGTGACATCATTTCATCACACAAACAGCTGATTAAAGTTGATTCCAATTATGGCAAAGGTCCTGCCATTTTAAACAAACTAAACTATGGATTAAATGCGCTTGAAAAAGAAGTTACTTACGACAACATTATTATGGATTGTTGTCCTTATGTAGGTGTGCTCTCACTCAACGCTATTTTTGCAGCAGACTTGGTCATCATCCCGATATCATCTGATTTCTTATCATTAAAAAGCGCACTAAAAGTAGAGAAATCATTGCATTCATTGGAAAGTGTATTAAAAAAACGCTTGGACAGGCGTTATTTACTCACCTCATTCGATCAACGTCGCAAAATGTCGTTTGAGGTACTGAAGCAAGCAGAAACGTTGTTTGGTCAAGACTTATGTAAAACAGTGATTAATGCTAATGTAGCATTAGCTGAAAGCCCCTACTATCATCAAGATATCTTTAACTACCAAGAAAAAAGCCAGGGAGCACAAGACTATTACACGCTCACGAGCGAGCTTCTCAGGGACTTGTTGGTTAATATTAGCTAGTACTCAGCTATAATACGATCTAGAACGTCATCAAAGTCCGTACTCGACTGACGTGAGTTAAACGCAGTAGAAATATTCAGCACTTCGCAATTAAGATACATCTGCATTAACTTTGCTCTGGCTTCATCTTCTGTTTTACCATAAATCTGCAAATTATCAACAACCGCACCATTATTGCAGCGTATTTTGTATGCGTACTTTGTCATGTTTAGGGGAAAAGGCATATACTTCCTGAAAATACAATCAATATTAAGCCGCTATTAAGGCTTATTAAAGTAATACAATTAGTTACAAAAGTAAACCATTGATATGTTTAATCTTAATAAATCTACCTACTTTAGTTGTTTTATCGACACTTAACCTATCATTTTTTAGCTTTTGTAATAAATTTTTCTCCATGTAGCATTTAGGTTCATTGAAAAATTTATTATATGATGCTTGGTAATAATCAAACTACCCAATTTAATTTTGCAGGATATTCAATATGTACTCTTCACGCAAACCACGTATAGGCCTAGCATTAGGTGGTGGAGCAGCTCGCGGTTGGGCTCACATCGGCGTCATTCGTGCACTTGAAGCTGCAGGTGTTAAACCTGATATCGTTTGCGGCACCTCCATAGGTGCTCTTGTTGGTGCAGCTTATGCCGCAGGTGATTTTGATAAATTTGAAAAATGGGTATTAGCACTTAATGTCAGTGAAATCGTTTCATATCTGGACGTAAGCTTAAGTAGCGGGTTACTCAAAGGCGATCGTTTAATGGAATTTTTCCGTCGTGATTTTAGTGATCACCAGATTGAAAAACTCAAAATACCTTTTGCAGCAACGGCAACGTCTCTGAGCAGTGGTAATGAGATTTGGCTACAAGAAGGATCAATGCTAGATGCGGTGCGCGCATCGATTGCATTACCAGGGTTATTCACCCCTGTCATGCACAATGAAACTTTACTAGTAGATGGTGGCTTGGTCAACCCAGTACCAGTCTCATTAGCGCGCGCACTGGGCGCCGATATCGTCATTGCAGTTGATCTAAACTCAGATGCTTTAAATAGGCATATGAATGCGCCTGATGACACAAAAAAAGTTGCAAATAAAACTCCTGAAAGTAATGACTGGGTCGATAAGCTAAAAGATAGTATTCGCGGTATTATGCCTAGCGCGCAACCATCGTCTCCAAAACTTCCCTCTATACTAGATATCATGGCAGCGAGCATCAATATTATGCAAGTGAGAATTAGCCGCAGCAGGATGGCTGGCGAACCGCCTGACTATATCATTACCCCAGAAGTGGCACACGTTGGATTGTTAGATTTCCATCGTGCACATGAGTCTATCCAAGAAGGTAAACTGGCAACAGCTCACATAGCACAAAAGTTTATGAATAATCATAAGTAAAGTGCCAGACATACACTGCTCCCCATATTTTGATGATTCATCCTTAATGAAAATACTGACGCGCTAATCATGAACATAGACAGTATGATTTTTGATGATTGGTCGATAATGATTTACACGAACTAGATACTACTAGATCGACTAACCAAAAGGAGAAATATTATGTGGACAACACCAGCAGCAACTGAAATGCGTTTCGGTTTTGAAGTAACAATGTACGTAATGAACAAATAAGCTCTCCAGCTTAGTTGTATCTACTAAAAACCTAGCCATTGGCTAGGTTTTTAATTAGCATCATCAGAACTTTCTAAAAGAGCCTGTGACTACGCCCCATATCTCAAACTGTGTTTCTTTAGTAATCTCAATCACTGGGTAGTCAGTATTTGCAGGAATCAAACGTGGCATACCTTGCTTACTTTTACCTAGAGTTTTTATCGTAAAAGCACCATCAATATAAGCCAGCACAATATCTCCAATAGATGCTTGTTTGGCACGGTCTACCACTGCTTTATCTCCATCAAGCAATCCTGCATCGCGCATTGAGTCACCAATAATCGTCGCAAAAAAGGTAGTCTCTGCGTGCGCTACTAAATACTCTGTAACATCCAAACGTCTTTCTACATGCTCATCTGCTACATCGGGAAACCCAGCACGCACTTTTGATGCAAATAATGGCAGGGCCGTTTTTTGATGATGAAGAGCTGGGTACTCAAATACAGGCGTACTAATGAAATCAGAGCTTGCACTTTTCTGCTGCTGAGCGTGCGCGATCAAGTTAACCACAGCCCCTTTTTGGCTCTTTGGAATGCGCATCACAGTTGTTGGCTCACCATATATGCCAGAGCCTGCTTTACGCCCCGCATTCACCCGTTTGCCACCATGACCAATTTTATGCTGTTCTGACATTTGATTATTGTAACAAAAATCAAATGAAAAACTGCATTTTTAAATGTAATATTTTTAATAGCCAGTCTTTGACGGCATCTAGGATAGTTGGGGCAACCCCAAAATCGTCCATGCTTACTGTCTCTCTCCACCATTTTGATTCCACATTTTGAACAAGTAGGTGTTTTATAATCTCCAGCTACAGCCAAAGCCAATAATTTTTGCTGGGACACATCAGGCAGCCGTAAAATCATGGTGAGAAACATCTCCCCATTAATTAAATTGATTTTGTTCGCTTTAGCTGCTTTTTTAGCCTCTGCAGTAAAATCACCTGAGGTCATAAAAAAACCTTTGGCTACTTTTTCATGCGTCAACACACCCAAAAACTCGCGTATTGCTTTCACACCAACAAGCTTATTATTCCAAGATTTGCATTGCACTAAAGAGGTCGCATGATCTGGCCCGTTTTGATATAGCATAATATCAATACCACCGTCTGCACCAAGCGAAGTCGCTTTAGCCAATATCCCCTTCTCTAGATAATACCCCATCGATAGATCTTCAAACCGTTTCCACTCAATCTCTTGAATTACCTTCAATGACCAGCTTGTCGGCCGCTCTACGAATTCAGACATAGTGGTTCTCACAAAGGGCGATTCAGTTTCTTGATTTAATGGGAATTTTTTAGCTAAATACGCAGCGCGCACTTGTTGGTACAACTTGTAAAGTGCAATACCAGCTAAAGCAATAATAATGACAAATACTATAGGTTGGAGTGATTGGCTAATATCAAAGAGGATGGGGTGATTAACTGATGGGAGAATAATAAAAAAAACAATGAGTAATAATAGTGCAGTCAATGCCGAAACTACCCAACTTCCTTCTATAAATAACGCTACAGGAGACTGTTTTTTTCGTATCCTTGCCATGACTCACTTTATCACTGTTTTAGTAACGATAAAGATTGTGGCTGTTTGTTGGTTTTGGAGCAAGTGCTAGCTGTATACGGGTGTATGCAAAATATATCGCTTTCTCTTAAAAACACCTGTCATGCTTACTCTATTTTTTGGGTTGATATTCAGGCGGCACAACATCTGCCCACTCTAGATGATAGTTATCTAGATGCTGACTCACCATGTCTTCCAATATTTTTGCAGTTACCATCCCGTTGATTCGACGCACTAACTTACCTTCTGGATTATACAAAAATGAGATAGGCACCATATCAACTGGTTGGCCAATAACTTGACTAGTAAGCTCACCGTCAGCCATCAATATAGGATAATCAATAAAATGACTTGATGCGAAGTCAGTCAGATAATTTTTTTCAGGGTATTCAAAGCTAGGCCAGTCTATAGTCAGGCCAATCACCATGGCATCTTTATCTTGATGTGCATTATGAAAATTAGTTAGATCAAACAACTCGTGACGACAATATGGGCATGCTGTTGCCCAAACGTTTACAACTACCCATCTCCCATGACCGATATACTCATTGAGTGCATGCTTTTTGTCATCAATACCCTCTAGCTTCAGTGCATGGTCAGCGGCTAAAACAAATTGAGGTGTAATTAACAACAAAAGTATTGATAGAAGAGTGTGTATCCGCAAGCGCACAGATATGCCTTTTAATTTAATAGCCTTTATTCAAACATAGTTTATATATTGGCTTCAGTAGCTTTAATCACATTCTTATACTGAATATACGCTAGATTAAGCTAGCTCATGTTTTGATTGAATGTAAGCAATTGATGTTTATCGCTATTCAATGCTTTTAATAACAACTTGTAAGTATCATGATCAAAAGCAAAAATTGTTTTACTATTTAAAGCCTCTTCAAAATCAGCCTCATCATGAACTGTCGTAATATGGCACCATTGGTCAAATAAATGAATATCAGTTCTACCAGTTAACGTACATTGCTCTCTAATGCCAATTTTGCCTTGATACGGCCAAGCCTTTAATTTTTGAGCTGATAGCGCTTGCTGTAGCCTTAAGTGATGTATTTCCATCGACTCTTTGCCATCACATACGCCTTTACATTTTTTCAACTGGGCAGCAAAACAGCGGCCTTTGCCTGACTCCAAACCCAATACCTTAGGGCACAACTGATGCGCTTCAGCAATACCTCTTAACGCTTCGATAGCTTTCCTTTTTGAACGAAAAGTACCAAATAAATGGCCCAGCATACTCGGCTCAATTTCAGACTCATTGACCAGCGTCACTTGCGGTAAGATATCTGTATTTTCTGCGATTTGCCAAGTACACAACTGTCGCTCTCTTCTTAGTTGTCGATTATGAATCGGCTGTCGGTCTTTAATCAATTTAGACTCAAGCAATAATGCGCCAAGTTCTCCCGCTGTTTCTGTCCATTCAATTCTTTTAATTTCTTGTGCAATCCGCATTTCTTTTGTTGAACTATGGTCACTGCTAAAGTGCGACAGCACCCTGTCTCGCAACTTCACACTCTTACCGATATACAGTGGCAAATCATTCTCACCGTAAAAGAAATACACACCAGGCGTATCAGGCATTTCATCAACCAACTGATGATCGATGTTTGCTGGCAAGCTAGGTTGCTTGGATAGCTCCACTGCTATCTCCGCTACGCGCTTTTCGCCCAACTGATTTTGAGCAGATGCGACAAAACCAATCATCAATTCAACATCTCCCATTGCCCGATGGCGCATCTCTGTCGTTAGATCATGTCGCTCCATAATCGCATCCAAACCATGCCCGCGATACTGAGGGTAAAGCCTTCTTGATAATTTCACCGTGCATAAAACACGTTGCCTTAATACTTGTCCAAGCCTTCTATATTCACTCTTTAAAAATCCATGGTCAAACCGCACATTATGTGCAGCCATCACTGAGCCTTCTAAAAATGCAGCCAACTTATCTGCCACTTCGGAAAAAGTTGGTGCATTGGCTACCATCTCATTGGTAATCCCAGTTAACCCTTGAATAAAAGGTGGAATGTTTGTCTCAGGGTTGACTAGCGTTTGCCAACGCGCAACCTCAACCCCACCCTCAAATCGCACCAGTGCAATCTCTGTTATGCGATCCTTCAAAGGCGTCGCACCTGTTGTTTCTAAATCTAAATAGGTAATGATCGGCAGCATTTTTATTCTATATTCATTGCAAAGGTATTAACTTAACTGACTTTAGTCCATAACAAGCAGCTTTTGTTCTCGTTTTTTAACTTAACGCATAAACAATCTCTCATGATAATACTTAGCCTGCAATCATGAACACACACAATGCATTTCCCTCTCCAAAGAGTAATATAGACTTATAAATTCATGCAAATATTCTTGCTGAATAAAACGTTAAAAAAAAGGAATATGATTATGTGGACAACACCAGCAGCTACAGAAATGCGTTTTGGCTTTGAAGTGACAATGTACGTCATGAACAAGTAATACAGCTTAACAGATCAATAAAGGGAGCTGCGGCTCCCTTTTTACATAATTGTCATAAACTATTAACAAATTTAGTTTAT
>CAXIBZ010000025.1:0-10722 GCA_964022105.1 uncultured Methylophilaceae bacterium | reverse complement strand
TAAGCATCATCGCCAGTCAGGCGGCGAATCAAGTGCCAAATATGGACTACCTTCTTCAACATAATTATTCCAGAGCCGTTTTCACATAAGGTGTTTCAGTCGTTGGCAGTATTTTTTTACCCTGTATGTGGCGCACACAAACATTCACCATATCAGCAATCACTACCCATAGCACCACTACAAAAAACATTGTAATGTAAGCATCCAGATGTTGGTTTAAAATCAATTGTGGTGCCACTGCTGCTTTGCTGGCAGGCAAGGTCCCTGCTGTGAGTTGAGCACTTAAGTGATTGGCTGCAGCAAAAAAACCAATACGTAAGTCATCACTGAATATTTTTTCATATGCTGCCACTGTTGTGATGATCACTAACCAAAGCAATGGCAAGCCAGTTACCCAAGCATATTTTAACTTCCCAGATTTAACAATAACACTGGTCCCAACACACAATGCAATGGCTGCCAACATTTGATTCGCAATGCCAAATAAGGGCCATAAGATATTAACGCCACCGTTAGGATCAATAACACCAATATATAAAAAATAGCCCCAACCAGCCACAACAAGCGCACTGGTTAGAATGACAGATGGCATGTAAGAGGTCTCTCCTAGTTTTTGATTAAAATTACCCAATATATCTTGTAACATAAACCGTCCAACTCTGGTTCCAGCGTCTAGTGTCGTTAGGATAAATAAAGCTTCAAACATGATGGCAAAGTGGTACCACAAAGCCAGCAAACTTTTCCCAAATGCACTGGCAAAAATACTCGCCATGCCTACAGCCAAACTAGGTGCGCCGCCAGTTCTAGCAAACAATGTAGATTCACCCATATCTTTGGCCAACTGTTCCATTTGCTCAACGGTTACCTGGAAACCCCAGCCATTAATCGTCGCCACTGCATCAATAGCACTTTTTCCAACAACACCGGCGGGACTATTGATAGCGAAAAATACACCTGGCTCAAGCACTGTTGCAGCTATCATCGCCATAATGGCAACAAAACTTTCCAATAACATTCCACCATAGCCAATCATTCGAATATCACGTTCGTTGGCTAACAACTTTGGGGTTGTTCCTGAAGCGATCAATGCATGAAAGCCTGAAACCGCGCCACATGCAATTGTGATAAATACAAACGGGAACAACTTACCGCCAAATATCGGCCCTGTACCATCAACAAACTGTGTGACTGCAGGCATATGTATTTCTGGACCCAACACGACAATAGCAATCGCTAGTAAAAATATAGTGCCTAGTTTCATGAAAGTAGAGAGATAATCGCGCGGTGCTAATAATAACCAAACAGGCAAAACGGCTGCCGAGAAACCATAAAAAATAATTGCATAGGCCAACACCAGACCATCATGATCAAACAAATCTCGCAAACTTGATTGATGATCTATCCAGCCACCGGCAAAGACAGAGAGCAATAACAATATCAACCCGATAGCCGAGGCTTCCAATACACGCCCAGGACGAATATGTCGCATATACAGGCCAACAACCATAGCAATGGGTATGGTAGCAGCAATAGTAGAAGTGGCCCATGGGCTATGTTTCATCGCATTAACGACTACCAAACCTAATACGGCAATTAAGATAATCATAATCATGAAAGTACCAATTAATGCAGCAGTACCTCCTATCGGTCCTATTTCATCACGCGCCATCTGACCTAAGCTACGTCCATTTCGGCGAATAGAGATGAATAACGTCACCATATCTTGGACGGCACCGCCCAGTACCACACCAATGAGTATCCATAGCGTCCCAGGCAGATATCCAAACTGTGCAGCAAGTGTTGGTCCAATTAACGGTCCTGGCCCAGATATAGCAGCAAAATGATGGCCAAATACTATCCACTTATTCGTCGGTAGAAAATCACGCCCATTCTCTAGGCGCTCGGCTGGCGTTGCTCTGGTCTCATCGACCACCAATACTTTTGCTGCTATCCATGCTGAATAGAAACGATATGCTATGGCATAAATACAAACCGCTGCCGTAACCATCCAGAGCGCATTAATGCTCTCACCACGATTTAGGGCTATAGCGGAAAGCGCAAAAGCGCCTAGTATCGCAATTGCAAACCAAATGACCGATTTCAATAGTTTTTGCATCATCTTTTTCTTTATAAAAAATTTCTAATTCAACGAACAAGCCCATAAGGGTAGAAAAAATTCAATCAGTTTATTTTATTATTAAACTTTACAATAAACCAACTTCGGCAAAAGACAGCGTCTCATTTCCTGCCACGATAAAATGGTCTAAAACCCTAACATCAATTAAAGCGAGTGCTTTTGTCAATTCTTTCGTAATCATTTCATCCGCTTGGCTTTGCTTAGCAAGCCCTGATGGGTGATTATGCGCAAACATTACAGACGCAGCATTATGGTGCAATGTCCTTTTAACGACTTCTCGTGGATAGACACTAGTTTGTGTTAATGAGCCACTGAACATCTCTTCCATTGCGATCAGGCGATTTTGTGCATCCAAAAATAACACCATAAAAACCTCTTTGGGTTCATTTGCTAATTTTAATACTAAATAATTACGTACCTGCTGTGGTGAGCTTAACACATCTTTTTTTCTGATCTGTTCAGATAAGGCACGCCGACTCATCTCGAAAACTGCTTGTAACTGCGCATATTTACTCAACCCCATACCATGCACTAAGCTAATCTCCTTCGCGCTTGCAGCATAGATACCGTTTAAGCTACCAAACTGCATTAACAAATCTCTAGCTAAATCTACTGCGCTTTTACCAGGCACTCCCATGCGTAAGAAAATAGCTAGCAACTCAGCATCTGATAACGCCTGTGCTCCTGACTCAATTAACTTCTCTCGCGGCCGCTCACTTGCAGGCCAATCTGTAATCGCCATTTTTTATTCTTCTTAAAGTTGTTTTATACATAGAATTGAAAGTTACTTTATCCATCCAATTTCAAGTGCTGTTTTCGGACCAATGAGTGTTTGATCTAAACTTAGTGGAATCTCTTTTTCTGCTACATTTATTGGCACATACCCTCCCATTAGCTCTGCAAAATCTTGAGGGTATAATGGCTGCTTATCTGGATTTGCAAAGCCATCTGGATATATTGGTTGGCCAGTTAATAGGTCATATTTATCTGATGCAGATAGCGTGTGCAACAGCTCATGAGCTGTAACCACTAAATTCTTTTTGGCATAAGATTGATTGCCAAACAAATTCACCCTCCCTAAGCGCCCCTTATCAAGGGCTGTAGAATGCTGTAATGTCTGATGTGTATCAGGGTCATAAAATAATAAATAAAGTCGAATATCTGGTTTCACAGGCACCTTGGGGCTATTGTTCCAAGCAAACCATCTAAATCTCAAACTCCACAACATATTTTGAATAACACTACCTTCTACAGGAGGTGGTGGTGGCATCTGGTCAACAACCTCACCTAACTCTATAGCAATTGGTCTTCGCATACCCAGTTGATAATGTGCCGCTTCTTTAGCAAAAAACACTTCTATTTCTTCAAAATCATCCCTTTTTAAAGCTTTAATATAATCATCTACTTTCTTACTGCCATCAGCATTGACTGGATAAAGTGCAATATAAAAGTTATCTTTCCAATCCAAGTCAGCTTTTTCGATATAAGTTTGCCTTACCACTGTTGCAAGGACAATCAACAACACACTTGTTCTAAGAATGCGCCACATTGTTTTAATCTATTGACCCTCGTTTCATATTAAAATGCAAGCATTACATAAATGTTGACATATGTACAAAGCAAATATGCAAAAAGCCAAGTCTTTAGTCTTAGGTATCACTGGAGGAATCGCTGCTTATAAAGCAGCAGAACTCGTTCGCTTATTAATCAAAGCCAATATTGATGTTCAAGTGGTGATGACAGAAGCGGCTACACAATTTATTACGCCATTAACAATGCAAGCGTTATCTGGCAAACCTGCCTATGTTGGCATGTGGGATAGCAATATTGATAATGGCATGCCGCACATCGAACTAAGCCGTAAAGCGGATGCAATTTTAATTGCGCCAGCTTCAGCTGAATTTGTTGCAAAACTCTTGCATGGTCGTGCTGATGATTTACTCTCTACACTATGCTTGGCTCGCGACTGCCCTTTACTTATAGCACCTGCTATGAACAAACAAATGTGGGAAAACCCAGCGACACAGCGCAACTTTGCACAGCTTCGCGCTGACAATATTCGCATTTTTGGTCCTGGAAACGGCGAACAAGCTTGTGGCGAAACAGGAGATGGTCGCATGCATGAGGCAGAGCAGTTATTGGCACTAGTAAATGCTCACTTTACACCCAAAATCCTAGCTAATAAGAAAGTCCTGATCACTGCTGGTGCCACGATAGAAATGATTGATCCTGTACGCGGCATCACTAACTTAAGTAGCGGCAAAATGGGTTATGACCTGGCACAAGCTGCAACGGACATGGGCGCTAAGGTGACATTAATTAGTGGTCTTACTCATTTGAATCCACCAGACAATGTCACCATGCATAAGGCCGAAAGTGCAGGTGCGATGTATCAAGCTGTTATGCACAATATCGATGAACAAGATATCTTTATTGGCGTTGCCGCCGTAGCGGATTATGCACCATCTGAAACAGCTAATCAGAAGATTAAGAAGAACACAGACATTCTTAATTTACAGCTAAAACGCAACAAAGACATATTAGCTAATGTGGCGGCATTAGCTAACCCTCCTTTTTGTGTCGGATTTGCTGCAGAAAGTGAGCAAATTATAGAATATGCATCACAAAAACGTATCGCAAAAAAGCTACCTTTAATTATTGCAAATGACGTTTCAGCTATGGGCAGTGATGATAATCAAGTGACGCTAATTGATAGAACTGGGACTCACCCGCTTAAGCAATCTACAAAAATTGAGTTGGCACACCGTATTCTCGAGCATATCAGCAAAATGATCTCATGAATTAACCATAATTATTTTATGGTTAATTCATGATAATGATGAATTGTATCTCTTTAAAACGTGAGTACAATGCGGCTTTATTTATAAGGCCGCACTACCATGATAGATTATTCAAACAAACTAAAGCCTATAGTGCTCGCCTTGCTATTCTACCAATTACCACAAATTAGCTTAGCGGAAGAGCTTGAAGAACCAGTTACAAACACTATTCAACTTGCGCCTATCGTCACCACTGCAACACGAATCGAACAAAATAGTTTCGATCTACCTGTTGCTATAGACGTCGTTGAAAAGCAAATCATCCAAGACGGATTGTTACAATTCCAACTTTCAGAAAGCTTAATACGACTTCCTGGTGTCAGTGCGCAGGACAGAAACAATCAAGCACAAGACCCTAAAATATCAAGTCGTGGGTTTGGGGCACGCGCAAGCTTCGGCGTTCGAGGTATTCGTTTGTATGTTGATGGCATTCCATTAACGATGCCAGATGGTCAAGGTCAGCCAGGTGTAGTCGATTTATCCTCAATTAAAAACATTGAGGTTATGCGAGGGCCTTTCTCAGCACTATATGGCAACTCATCAGGCGGCGTTATTCAACTTTTTACAGAAGACGCTTCAAAAACTCCTGAAATTGGAGCTACCGTCATGTTTGGGAGCTACGATACTAAACGGCAAATTTTAAAAGCGTCAGGTACATCAGAAAACCTAGAATACTTTTTGAGTGCTTCTAACGCGGAAACTAGCGGTTATCGAGAACATGGTTCGGGACAAAAAGAGGCAGTTACAGCAAAATTTAAACTCAATATCAGTGATACTACAAAACTAACTACTTTAGTGAACTGGTTTGATCAAACAGCCCAAGATCCTTTAGGCCTTACGCGTGCAGAGGCTTTCGCAGACCCAGAAAGTGCTGCACCTTCTGCAATCCTATCAGATACCCGCGTTTACCGTAAACATACTCAGGTTGGATTTGCTCTTAGTCATGCATTGACTGACAACAACATGATTAATGTCATTAGTTACGTCGGAAACCGCGACAATGAACAGTACTTAGCGCTTCCATCCACTCCACCAGTGAATGCCAATGGTCGCGCTAGTATTATCTCTCGAGATTTCTGGGGAACAGATGTAAGGTGGGATAACAAAGGTATCTTGTCGTCCATGCCATACAACATTAGCCTAGGTTTGAACTATGGGAAAATGACCGATGCCAGAACTGACATCAATGCTGATAATGGTGTACAAAGAATCATTGGTTCGCCATTTAGCCTCAATCGCGATGAAGATAACATCGCTACTAACTTTGACCAATACATCCAAGGTAAACTCAGCGTAACAAGCGGTGTAGAGTTGCACGCAGGCGCACGGCATAGCAAAGTGAGGATGAAAGTTAAAGACAAACTCATCACAGGATTTAACCCCGACAACAGTGGTAATGTCGAATACCAAAAAACCACACCTGTTATAGGCGCTATCTGGAAAGTTACTCCTAGCATAAACTTATATGCAAACTATGGAAAAGGCTATGAAACACCAACCTTTTTTGAATTAGCCTACGACTCAACCGCCACGTCTGCAACACCAAACTTAAATTTAAAACCAAGCGAAAGTGAAAACTATGAAATTGGCGCAAAAGCATTCGTTAGCGACTTCTCGCAAGTTAACTTGAGCTTGTTTAGAATCACCACCAAAGATGAGATTGTTATTGCAGACTTTTCTGGTGGTAGAAGTGTATTTACCAATGCAAATGATACTAAACGCACAGGCGCAGAACTCTCTATTGAATCAAACTTTGATAATAATATTTCAACCTACTTCTCATACTCATTACTTAACGCAAAGTTTGACTCACCATTCACTGGCCTTCGTGGAACCATTGATTCAGGGAACAGAATTCCAGGCACATACAAAACACAACTCTATGGTGAAGTTGCTTGGATATATACACCATTAGGCTTCAATACTGCTTTTGAAGGGCGTCACAACAGCAAAGTTTACGTGAATGATCAAAATGAAGACTCGGCGCCTTCTTATACGATTTTTAACCTCCGAGCTGGATTCGAACAGAATATAAACCACTGGCAATTTAAAGAATATTTACGTATAGAGAACATGTATGATAAAGAATATATCGGATCTGTTAGGATAGGTGACAGTAATAACCGGTTTTTTGAACCAGCGGCTGACAGAAACTATCTGCTAGGATTCAGTGCTAAATATAAACTATAGTCTCATCTGAAAGCCAGCGATGAAGTCTGCTTCTTGATTGCCTAGTGATTTTCACCATCAATTAGTGTTTAATAACACATTGATATTATCTAAGAAAATGTTATGTCAATAAATGTCGATTTAAAAATACTTGATAACCGCCTACTCCACATGATGCCTAGCTATGCAACACCCGGCTCAGCTGGTCTGGACTTAAGGGCTTGTATTGAGCACACACAAACGATTCAACCAAGTGAAACAATCATGATTCCCACTGGCATGGCTATCCATATTGATAACGCCTATTACGCAGCGCTTATCCTGCCTAGATCAGGTTTAGGCCACAAACATGGAATTGTCTTAGGTAATTTAGTTGGTCTGATAGACTCGGATTATCAAGGCCAGCTACTGGTTTCATGTTGGAATCGCAGCAAAGAAGCATTTATCCTTAATCCCATGGAGCGCATTGCACAACTGGTCATCGTCCCTGTAGTACAAGCTGATTTTCACATTGTAGATGAGTTCTCAGCCTCAGAACGCGGTGAAGGTGGTTTCGGCAGCACAGGTAAACACTAAAAAGTGTACTAATTGACACAAAAATGTTTTTTTAAGTTGAACTAAGCAAGCGTTTCTACTATAATTGCGGTCTTTCTGAAAAGACAAAGTATCTGGAGACAACCATGGCACGAGTATGTCAGGTAACAGGCAAAAAGCCGATGGTGGGTAACAATGTTTCTCACGCACAAAATAAAACAAGACGTCGTTTTCTACCTAATTTACAAAACCGTAAATTTTGGGTTGAGAGTGAAAACCGCTGGGTAAGCTTACGTATTACCAATGCAGGATTACGCACTATCGACAAGAACGGCATTGATGCAGTGCTTGCAAAAATGCGCGCTGCTGGCGAAAAAATCTAAGGAGCATAAATTATGCGTGAAAAAATAAAATTAGAATCAACGGCTGGTACAGGTCATTTCTATACCACGACAAAAAACAAGCGTACTATGCCAGAAAAAATGGAAATCAAAAAATTTGATCCTGTTGCGCGTAAACATGTAATCTACAAAGAAAACAAAATTAAATAAAACTGCTAGCTTGTTTTATATAACCCGCCTAGCGCGGGTTTTTTTGTATTCAGAAACTAATAAGCAATCAATAGAATCATAATAAGAATATAGTCGCTAGCCCTAAGAAAATAAAGAAACCCCCGCTATCGGTCATCGCTGTAATTAATACACTAGAGCCAACTGCGGGATCCTTACCAAATTTATTCATAACTAGTGGGATTACCACACCCATTACCGCAGCCAGCAATAGATTCAGTGTAATCGCTGCTGTCATCACAAGACTTAAGCGGTAATCACTGTAAAGCATATAGGTAATGCCTCCTAAGACACCACCCCATAACAAACCATTAATAAGCGCCACACCTAGCTCTTTATTCAATTGAGAGCGCATGTTACTGCCAGAAATTTGTCCTAAAGCCAAACCACGCACAATCATGGTTGTGGTCTGATTGCCAGAATTCCCGCCGATACCAGCGACAATTGGCATCAGTGCCGCTAATGCAACGACCTTACCAATTGATTGTTCAAATAATCCGATAACCCTAGAAGCAATCAATGCTGTAATTAAATTAATTGCTAACCATGCCCAACGGTTTTGAACTGACTTCCATACCGTAGAGAAGAAATCCTCTTCCTCTCGAAGTCCAGCCATCGATAGACGATCAGCATCCGATTCTTCTCGGATATAATCCATCACTTCATCAACCGTTAAACGACCTACTAATTTATTGTTCTTATCAACAACAGGCGCAGTAACCAAATCATATCGTTCAAACGCTTTTGCAGCATCATCAGCCATATCCTCTGGATGGAATAACACAACATCTGCTGCCATGACATTTTCAATCTTTTCATCAAGGTCATTAACCAACATATTTGACAGTGGCAATACACCTTTAATATTATCTTCACGGTCAATTACAAAAATCTTATCAGTATGATCTGGCAATTGATCAAGCCTACGCAAATAACGTAATGCAACTTCAATCGTAATATCTTCTCTGACCGTAACAACATCAAAATCCATTAAAGATCCAACGGTATCTTCCGGATAAGATAATGCAGACTGTAGCCGCTCTCTATTGAGAACGTCCATACTATCGAGCAAGTCTTGCAAAACATCTTTTGGTAAGTCTGGTGCTAAATCCGCCAACTCATCAGTGTTTAACTGACCAGCAGCAGCAAGCAGCTCTTCACTATCCATATCCGCAATAAGCGTTTGTCGCACAGCATCCGATACTTCAAGCAAAATATCACCATCACGGTCAACCTTGACTAAATCCCAAAGGTACAAGCGATCATCAAGTGGTAAAGCCTCTAAAATATGTGCAACGTCAGCTGGATGTAAGCCATTTAGAATATTCTGTAACTCTATTTGATTTTGCCTTTGCACCAATGACTCTACAAGCTCATGTTTTGGCATCTCTTGCTTATGCACAAGGCTTTCTACTAGTTGATGCTTTTCTAATAGAGAAACGACTTGATTTAGTGCTCCACTTAACCTATCTTTTGTTTCTTGTTCTGACATGCAGTAACCTTGTGTTATATCATTGATAAAATCAACCGTTATTATGATGGGTTTTTAACATTTACTAAATAGAGCACTAACAATAATGCCACTCAAACTATTCACAACATCTTGTTGCCATCTCTGTGAAATTGCTGAATCTATTTTATTATCATTAAAACAAACACAGCATTTTACACGTGTGGATATTTCAGAGAATGATACTTTAATAGACGCTTACGGCCACAGGATTCCCGTTATACAAAGAACAGACACCTTCGATGAATTAAACTGGCCATTCACCGCTGATGACATTATTACCTTTTTACAGCATTAGTGTCATTTATTAAAAAAAAAGCCAGCGTGAGCTGGCTTATATTGTAGTTAAGAAGATACTTATTATTCTGCTGACGCGTCTTCAACCACTTCTGGACGATCCACTAATTCAACAAATGCCATTGGTGCATTGTCACCATTACGGAAGCCACACTTCAATATACGTAAATAACCACCTTTACGCTCCAGATAACGTGGACCAAGCTCACCAAATAGCTTTGTTACAACATCACGATCACGTAATCGGTTAAATGCTAAGCGACGATTAGCCAATGTAGCGTCTTTTCCTAATGTAATGAGTGGCTCTGCATATTTACGCAACTCTTTTGCCTTAGGCAAAGTCGTTCTAATCACCTCATGACGAAGTAATGATACAGACATATTTCGAAACATTGCTGCACGATGACTGCTCGTACGATTTAATTTTCGATTTTGATTACCGTGACGCATAGTAACTTCCTTAAACTTTTATAATTTAGCAATTAAGCTTTTTCAAGACCAACTGGTGGCCAATTTTCTAATTTCATACCTAATGTCAGGCCTTTTGAAGCCAAAACATCTTTAATTTCATTAAGTGATTTACGTCCTAAATTTGGTGCTTTTAACAACTCATTCTCTGAACGTTGTATCAGATCACCAATATAGAAAATATTCTCTGCTTTTAGG
>CAXIBZ010000024.1:0-10769 GCA_964022105.1 uncultured Methylophilaceae bacterium | reverse complement strand
ATTTAAACTTTAGCGGCAGCGGCCACCTCAGCAGCATAATCCACAACAGCTTTTTCGATGCCTTCACCAACTGTAAACATTGAAAATGATGCAATTGTTGCATTTTTTGATTTTAGCAGTTGCTCAATAGTCATTTTGTCATTTTTAACAAAAATCTGATTAAGTAAAGTTACTTCTTTCAAGAATTTACTCACTGTTCCTTCTGCAATTTTTTCAAGCATTGTATCTGGTTTACCTGCTTCTTTTGCTTTTTCAATTGCAACACGGCGTTCAGCTTCAATCGATTCTGCATCAATACCCTCTGCATTTAATGCTTTTGGCTTAGCAGCTGCAATGTGCATCGCAATATCTTTGCCTAGGTCATCATCACCACCAATTACGTCGACAATAACACCAATTTTGCCACCATGTACATAGCTTGAAACTTGGCCTTCTGCAACCAAATGCGTGAAGCGACGCGGTGTAATATTCTCACCAATTTTACCTACTAATTGTGCACGAATTTCTTCTGCTGTAGATCCATGCATAGGCAAAGTTGCTACTGCATCAATATCAGCAGGTGCATTTTCATTAATTACTTTTGCTAGGTCATTTACATAGTTAATAAATGCTTCGTTTCTTGCACAGAAATCTGTTTCAGAGTTAACTTCTAGCAATGTCGCTGTTTTGCCATCTGTAGAGACATTAATGCCAACAATGCCTTCTGCTGCAACACGGCCAGCTGCTTTACTTGCTTTGTTACCGAAGCGGACGCGCAAGATTTCTTCTGCACGACTCATATCACCGTCTGCTTCTGTTAGCGCCTTTTTACAATCCATCATTGGCGCATCGGTGCGCTCGCGTAATTCTTTTACCATGCTCGCTGTAATTTCAGCCATTTTGAGCTCCTTAATTTCATTATAAATAACATTAATTTAATAATGTAATGTATTGATTTAAAATTAAAAAAGCTGGGTTATACCCAGCTTTAATTGATATCATTTATTCTGCTGAGGTTGCTGCTGCTTCTGATTCAGCAACTTCCACGAACTCTTCAGCTTCACTTGCTGACTTCGCTATTTCAGCCAGCGCATTTGCACGACCTTCAAGCACAGCATCTGCCATACCACGTGCATAAAGTCTGATTGCACGGCTAGAGTCATCGTTACCAGGTATTACATAAGCAATGCCTTCTGGTGAATTATTAGTATCGACAACACCGATCAATGGGATTCCTAATTTTTTCGCTTCAACGACAGCACCACTTTCATGACCAACATCAATAATGAAAATAGCATCAGGCAAACCGCCCATTTCTTTAATGCCGCCGATAGAGCGCTCTAGCTTCTCAAGCTCACGCTTGTAACCTAGCGCTTCTTTTTTACCGAATTTCTCCATGCTGCCATCTTCCAACATGGCTTCATAATCTTTTAAGCGTTTGATTGATTGTTTGACCGTTTTGTAGTTGGTTAACATACCACCTAACCAACGGTGATTAACATAAGCACAGCCTGCACGCTGTGCTTCCTCTTTAACAATCTCACGCGCTTGGCGTTTTGTACCAACAAACAGGATACGACCTTTGTTTGCTGCTAATGTGCGCACATATTTTTGCGCCTCTTCAAACAAAGGTAAGGTTTTTTCTAGGTTAACGATATGAATTTTGTTACGATCACCAAAAATGAACTCTGCCATTTTAGGATTCCAGTAACGCGTTTGGTGGCCGAAGTGAACGCCAGCCTCAAGCATTTGACGCATTGTTACAGACATAGTAATACTCCATGTAAGGGTTAAAATTACACGCGTCCAACATTATTTATCTGTTGATAAACACCCTGTACGGGACGGTGCAGTGATTTTGCTAAGTACATTTGCTAGAATGATGTAATATAAATCAAAGCGTATGTGCAGCGGCGCGTATAATACCAAAATTCAGCGTTTACCACAAACTTTAATACATCGTTACACTCAAAATCTTATATGGCTATTTCTATTCACAATGAAGACGATATTGCAAAAATGCGTATCGCAGGCAAGCTAGCGGCAGAAGTGCTTGATTATATTACGCCTTTTGTTGTCAAAGGCGTAACAACAGACAAACTAGATGCGCTTTGTCACGACTATATTGTCAATGTACAAAAAGCAATTCCTGCTCCTCTCAATTACGCACCAGATGGACACACTCCCTACCCCAAATCGATTTGCACTTCCGTTAACCATCAAATATGTCATGGCGTTCCTGGCGATAAAGTGCTTAAAAATGGCGATATTATTAATATTGACGTAACCGTTATAAAAGATGGTTATCATGGCGACACATCGAGAATGTTCCACGTTGGTGAAGTTTCAATACAAGCAAAACGCTTATCAGAATTAACCTTCCACGCAATGTGGCTGGGAATTAATCAGGTTAAGCCTGATGCTACACTAGGCGACATAGGATATGCCATACAATCTTTCACCGAAAAGAATGGTTTTAGTGTTGTTAGAGAGTTCTGCGGACATGGCATTGGTAGGAAGTTTCATGAAGACCCACAGGTTTTGCATTATGGCAAACCTGGTAGTGGTGTAAGGCTGCAAAAGGGAATGATTTTTACCATTGAACCGATGATTAATGCTGGCAAACGAGACATCAAACACATGCCTGACGGTTGGACAGTTGTCACAAAAGACCGAAGCCTTTCTGCACAATGGGAGCATACTATTCTTGTTACCGATGATGGATTTGAGGTATTAACCGTATCTGATGGCACTCCTGCTGCTCCTGAAAATATTGACGCACTATAACGACATGGATACTGCTACGATCATACCAAAACAAAATACGGCTAATTGGCGTAATTTTTTTAAAACACAGCAAGCGTTAATAGAACAAAATTTTCTAAACGATAAAAACCCGGCTAATTTACTAAAACAGCATACCAAGCTATTGGATAGAGTATTACGGGAGGTTTGGCAAAATAGTCATTTGAGTGATGAAATCAGTTTAATTGCCGTTGGCGGCTATGGCAGGCAAGAGCTATTTCCTCATTCTGATATTGATTTGCTCATTCTAGTACCAGAAAATGTTTCTGATAGTCAAAATACTGCAATTGAAGCTGTTATAGGCATACTATGGGATATTGGTCTCAATATCGGTCATAGTGTGCGCAGCATCCAAGAATGCATAAAAGAAGCCTCAGAGGATGTCTCTATACAAACTAATTTAATTGAAGCACGCTTACTCTGTGGGCCAAAAGCGACATTCGCTAATTTCTATATTTCCATTATGCAGAGCATGGATGCGAATAAGTTTTTGAATGAGAAACTGGCTGAGCAAAAGCAAAGACATGCAAAATTCAATGACACAGCATATAAATTAGAGCCCAACATTAAAGAAAGTCCAGGTGGATTAAGAGACTTACATGCCATTTTATGGGTCGCACACAGTCAAGGTCTTGGGAATACTTGGCAAGAACTTGAAAAAAACGGCATTATCAGTCAAAAAGAGCTGAGCGCTATTAAAAAACATGAGCGAAATTTAAATACCTTACGCATCCGCCTGCACTATTTAGCGAAACGCCGCGAAGACCGTTTACTGTTTGACTTTCAAAACCAACTTGCTGCAAATCTGGGTTTGGTTAATACCAAAAGTAAGCGCGCAAGTGAGCAACTGATGCAGCGCTACTACCGCAGCGTGCGCTATATTAGTTTAATTAATGAAATAGTGATTAAATCATTTGTTAATACCAGTGTGTCAGGTGAGAGAAACAAAGTCATTAACGATGACTTTATCGTACAAAACAATTTACTTGAGTTGGCATCCCCTGACCTTTTTCAGGTTAAGCCCAGCGCTATTTTAGAATGCTTTTTGTTGTTACAAACGAATCCAGAACTCGATGGTTTTAGTCCAGTCCTTTTACGTCAATTACAGAATGCCAATAAATTAATTACAAAAGCATTCCGTGAGTCGGAAGCTAACCAGCAACTTTTCTTAAGCATTTTAAAACAAAAAGAAGGCGTACATCATAGTATTAGCCGCATGAATCGTTATGGGGTGCTGGGTAAATATATTCCTGCTTTTGGTAAAATCATTGGTCAAATGCAGCATGACTTGTTTCATGTTTATACAGTTGATGCGCACACCATCAATGTGCTAGCTAATTTGCGCAGATTTAGCAAACCAGAACTCAAGTATGAGTTCCCATTATGCAGCCAGTTATTCTCAGAATTTGAAAAACCTCACCTGCTTTATATCGCTGCTATTTTCCATGATATTGCGAAAGGTCGCGGCGGGGATCACTCTGAGCTAGGTAAAATTGATGCAAGAAGATTTTGTGAGTTACACCGCTTGGAAAATGACGATACAGCATTAGTATCCTGGTTAGTTGAAATGCATTTACAGTTATCAAAAGTGGCGCAAAAATCAGATTTATCTGACCCTGCTGTCATCGAACAATTCGCAAAAAAAATGGGTACAGAGATGCGACTCATCGCTTTGTATCTGTTAACTGTAGCAGATGTAAGGGGTACAAGCCCAACTGTTTGGAATGCTTGGAAAGCGAGATTGCTAGAGAGCTTATTCTTAGAAACCAGACAGGTGTTAAATAATGAATCATTTAGCGTCAAAAATGCTATAAAAGACCGTCAAAATAAAGCAAGTGCAAAATTACAGAAATATGACCTTAAACCCACGTCATATGAGAGTTTTTGGAATGAAGTTGGAGAATCCTATTTCTCACGTTATAACAGTAATGAAATTGCTTGGCAGACACGTTTACTCATTCCTCATGTATATACTGAAAAACCCATTGTTCGTGCACACTTAAGTAGCGAAGGCGATGGAATTGAAGTGATGATTTATACGAAAAATCAGCAAGATTTATTTGCCAGAATTTGTAACTTTTTTGACCGCCTTGGTTACAACATTGGCCAAGCTAAAATTTATACCACCAATCACAATTATGCATTGAACAATTTTATTGTTCTAGATCAATCAACTACAGAAATAAGTTATAGTGGATTATTAAAACATATAGAAGAAAAACTGTACGATAAAATTCTATCAACTACGCCAATTGAGGCACCAATCAAAGGCAGATTGAATCGACAAGTTAAACATATGCCGATAAAAACAGAAGTGTCATTTGATGCTGCGCCTGATAGTAATTATTTAATGCTTGATATTATCACTTGTGATTTGCCAGGTTTATTGGCGAGTATTGCCTTTATTTTCATCAAGCATAATGTAATGATTCACAATGCAAAAATCAATACACTAGGCAACCGAGCTGAAGATACCTTTTTAATCTCAGATATGAATAACAAGCCATTAAGTCCTGCAAAAATAAGTAAACTTAAAGATGACCTTCTCAAGCTGTAAACTGAGAAGATGTATTTAAGAATGATGAGCCTGCTAGAGGGTATTAATCTTTACCGAACAAATCTCTAGTGTAGACTTTGTCTCGCACATCTCTGATTTCGTCGGTGATACGATTTGCAACGATTACATTAGCCATTTGTTTAAATAATTCAATGTCGTTTACCACCTTCGAGTTAAAGAAACGTTCTTGATGATAGGTGGGCTCATAGATGATCACCTTAATTCCACGCGCCTTAATCCGCTTCATAATGCCTTGAACTGAAGATGCGCGATAATTATCTGAGCCTGTTTTCATGGTTAAACGATAAATGCCAACAACTTCAGGATTGCTCTTATAAATGCTTCTAGCAATAAAGTCTTTTCTTGTACTGTTTGCATCCACAATCGCACTTATAATATTGTTAGGAACATTGTTATAGTTTGCAATGAGCTGTTTTGTATCCTTAGGCAGACAATATCCACCATACCCGAATGATGGGTTGTTGTAATAATTACCTATTCTTGGGTCCGCACAAACGCCTAATATGATATCTTTTGAGTCTAGATTTAACATTTGGGCATAAGTGTCTAGTTCATTAAAGTAAGCAACTCGCATTGCAAGATAACTATTAGCAAACAACTTTACCGCCTCTGCCTCCGTGGGTTCCATATAAAATATTGGAGGATCAGGGTCCTCTGTACCTTGCGCTAACAAAGCTGCAAACTTTTTACCTCTTTCTGACTTTTCCCCGATGACAATTCTTGATGGGTGCAAATTATCGTAGAGCGCCTTACCTTCGCGCAGAAACTCTGGTGAAAAAATAATATTGGTACATTGAAGTTTCTCTTTGATTGATTGCGTGTATCCAACTGGAACAGTTGATTTAATGATCATTACAGCATCAGTATTGATTGATTTTACATCTTCAATCACACATTCTATTGATTTGGTGTTGAAATAGTTAGTTTCTGGATCATAATCCGTTGGCGTTGCAATAATGACAAAATCGGCTGCTTGATAGGCCTCTACTTTCTCTAAAGTACCTCGAAAATTTAACTTTTTATTATTTAAATAGTATTGGATTTCATTGTCTTCTATTGGCGATATCTTTCGATTGATCAATTCAATTCTTTTTGAATCAATATCGTGCATCAAGACTTCATTATTTTTTGCTAATAAAACACCATTAGATAAACCAACATAGCCACAACCGACTACTGTTATTTTCATTTTTTACCTATTAATTAATTCATCTTAGAATTAATCATATGGAAGATTTATGACAAATTAGCGACCAAATTGTAAAAACTAACTGATATCGACTTTCTGAAGGCAAGAGAATAAAACGAAAAAATAGCGGCAAAATATACTGTATTAATGCCGCTACTTTTACTATTAATATAACCCCAGACTGAGCTTAAGCTGTATTCTTTCTCATTTCTATTTTTCTAGACTGAAACAAGGTGTCAAATTAGCCAAATTGATAATGCTTGCGAAGTGCTTTCTTAACTTCCCATACACATGACAACCCAGCTGGGAAAGTGACCAAATCTCCTGCGCCAAAACTAACAGGATCTCCACCATTTTTAGGTGTTACTGTTACTTCACCTTCTAAAACATAAGCAACCTCTTGGCTACTATAATCCCAAGGAAAAGTAGAGACTTCTTTTGACCAAGTAGGCCATTGTTTAACGCCAAGCGCTTCTAACTTTGCTGCACCTGGTTTTTCAACTGTAATCTTCATGTCGCCCTCCTATTCGGATTAAAATGATTAACGTTTAATCAAAATAAATCTTAGTAAAAAAGCCTAGCAATGCTAGGCTTTATTCTACTGCTAAATAAGCAATTGATTAAGAATGTTTGTAATGTTTTTTTAGTTGTTTCACTACTTCCCAGTTAGATTTTAATCCTTTTGGGAATACTACCAAATCACCCGCTTTGACAATCACTTTTTCGCCACCTTCTGGGTAAACATGAAACTCACCTTCTAAAACGTAAGCAGTTTCCGTCATATCAAAATCCAATGGAAATTTTGATGGTGGACAATCCCATATTGACCAGCTTGCTACGCCTAACTCTTTTAACTTCTCTTCTGAAGGGTTATGTTCCAAAACGATTTGACTCATTATTTATTCCTTAAATTGTAACTACTAATAAAAAAATATCGCTAAATAAGCGATATTTGATATAACCAACAGGTAATATTCATAAACGATTATACAACAATTCAATTGTGTATTTTAGACTTTTATGCAAGATATGACACTTGATTAAGTGTTTGACTTAAGTAAGTTTTCAAATTGCTGTAATCATTCATTTTTAAATAATTTCTATGACTCAATCTACAAGCATGGAATTTAAAAAAATAAACTACTGGAATTGAATGTGATTGTTTAAGGCACAACCTTTAGCCACTGATTGATTGATTTCCAAATATGTGGAAGTGCCATTAAGGCAATAAAAGCAGATGTCAAATTAAATACAGTATGAACTAATGCAATCTGCTGATCCGCAGCCATATCAAAATCAAGAATCAGCTTAACAATAGGCTGTAAAAAAGTTGCAAATAACATAACGCCAAGTAAATTGAAGCAAACATTAAGTACTGCTAGTTTGCGACATGTTGTATCAAGAGCCGCACTTGCTAATAATGCTGTCGAAGTAGTTCCTACATTTGCACCAGCAACTAACCAAACTGCTACATCTGGGGAAATCAGCGCTTGTTGTACAAAAAGCACTGCAAGACCAGTTACTACTGAAGATGACTGTACTAAAGAAGTTAGTAATGCGGCAAATAGAAGTGCTACGACTGGTGAATTCAAAAATACATGCCACTCTGCGAGTGATGGACTCTTCGCAATCGGCTCTAACCCCTGAGAGATGAGATCCAATGCAAGAAAAACCAAACCAAAATAAAATAATGCCTTCCCATATTGGCGCCAAGGACGAGGTCCTGTAATCGACCATAGTCCACCTAATGTAACAAACACTGCACCGAGGCCAACCACTTTCATTGCGACTAGCCAAGCAGTTAGCGTTGTACCTACATTTGCACCAATCATTACTGAAAGTGCGGCACGATTAGAAAAAGTATGATTATTCGCCAATCCCAAAGCCATAGAAGTGACCGCTGAAGATGATTGAACCAATGCTGTACTAATAGCTCCTGTCAAAGCAGCATATAAATCAGTACCTGTTAGCTTTTGAAGTCGTATCCGCAAGCGATCACCACCGACTCTCGCAACTTCCTCCGAGAATGACGATAAGCCATGTAAGAACAACATGATTGCAGCAAAAATTGAAAAAATCCATGTAAGTAATGGAGTCATAGGGATGTCATAATATATCGATTTTTTATAATATAGCCCAGACTATTAAAAACATAATTGTTTTACATCAAGCTAGCTGTTTAACTAACTGAAGTATCTGTAGTTCTTCATCTGCAGGGATAATAGCAACAGGCTTATAGCCTTCCTTTTCGATTCTTAACAACGCGCCTTTATTTGCATTTTCATCCAGTTCGATGCCAAGAAACGCTAGTGGTGAACATATTTTTTCACGAATAATCGGTGCATGTTCCCCAATTCCCGCTGAGAAGATTAGTGCATCAATTCCACCGGCTTTAGATGCCAAACCACCAATAGCTGCACGGACTTGTTGACAAAAATACTCAACCGCAAACTTTGCATTGCTAGTATTGCTTGAAAGTAGCGTTTGCATGTCTGCACTTTCACCTATTGATAGTGCGAAGAGACCCATACCGTGAAAAACTAAATTTCTTAGTTTTTCCAGAGGGAGCTTCTCAGCCAATGCCAGCATGACGCCTGGATCGAGATCGCCACTACGTGTTCCCATAGCAATACCCCCAGCTGGCGTATATCCCATGGTGGTATCAACTGATTTAAGATTTTCCATTAGACACAAACTCGCACCGCTACCTAAATGTGCCACTACTACCTTCTTGTGGGCAATGTCCCCAATAACATCAGGTAGCTTTTTCGCAATGTATGCATAGTTAAGTCCATGGAAGCCATAACGCTGTATACCAAGTTCCTGAGGAATCGGTAAGCGCCGTGATAACTCAGGCATGGTGAAATGAAAAGACGTATCAAAACAAGCTACCTGCGGCACACTGAAGTAAGCGGAACAAAAATCCAAGGCCCTTAAATTACTTGGCATGTGTAAAGGTGCAAGATGTATGATACTTTCCAGTCGCTCACGTTCCGCAGGGGTAACGAGTCTAGCATTTTCTGAAACATCTCCACCATGGACAAACCGATGGCCAACAACATCAGGATATTTGTCACCTAAATCTTCTCGTAACTGTCTGAAAACTTTTTCTAAGCCTTGATAGCCATCATGATGAATAAGCGCATATCGAAAGTTTTCTCTACTATCATTATCTGAAAAAAAACTTGCTTTTACACTAGAAGATCCAGAATTAATCGCCAGCACATTCAAAGTGGCCATATCCAATCATCAGCTTGTGGCAAATCAACACCATGCTTATAAGCATACTGACAACATTCAATCTGTTGATTACGAACCCGCTCTTTAACATGAGCACCTGTTACCTGTAATTTTGGCAAGAGATCAATGACACTCATCACCAAACTAAACCTATCTATTTTATTTTGAATCGCCAATTCTAGTGGGGTATTGATACTTCCTTTCTCATTGTAGCCATGCACATGAATGTTATGGTGGTTAGTGCGTCGATAAGTCATTCTGTGGATAAGCCAGGGGTAGCCGTGAAAATTAAATATAACAGGTTTATCTTTGGTGAATAAGCTATCAAAGTGGCTATCTGATATTCCATGAGGATGTTGACTTGGCGAAGTTAATTTATATAAATCAACGACATTAATAAAACGGATTTTAAGTTCTGGGAAATACTGGCGTAAAAGTACGACTGCTGCAAGCGCCTCTTTAGTCGGAATATCTCCTGCAGTGGCAATCACGATATCAGGTTCTACATTATCATCATTACTGGCCCACTCCCATATACCCAATCCTTTTGTACAATGCTTAATAGCAGCGTCCATACTCAAATACTGTAGATGCTTTTGTTTATCTGCCACGATCACATTAATGTAATCTGTGCTTTTCAGGCAATGACTAGCTACTGATAGTAAGCAGTTAGCATCTGGCGGTAAATATATGCGGGTTACAGAGGGGCTTTTATTCACAACTATATCCAAAAAACCTGGATCTTGATGTGTAAAGCCATTGTGATCTTGTCGCCATACTGTTGATGTGATGAGTAAGTTAAGTGACGATATCGGTGCACGCCATGATACTGCTTTTGACATATCTAACCATTTAGCATGCTGGTTATACATCGAGTCTATCACGTGCACAAAAGCTTCATAACTCGAAAAAAAGCCATGGCGACCAGTGACTAAATAACCTTCCAACCAACCTTCTACAGTATGCTCAGAAAGCATC
>CAXIBZ010000023.1:0-10965 GCA_964022105.1 uncultured Methylophilaceae bacterium | reverse complement strand
CAGCTTATTACTTAGCTAGCTACATCACATTTAACGCAATTTCAAGCGCAGGGCGTCAGCCTAAAGACGAGTTAACGGAAAATTTTGATATGCTCAGCGTTTATCAGGCTTTTGGTTTGTTAACGTTTGCATTTTTAACGACGCCGCTAGCCACGGAAGAAATAAAACCTGACTATCAATCAGCACAGGTGACAATTGCTAAAACTATGTTTGCTGGCGTTTCAGATGAGCAAATGATTGAAATTATCAACTCAGGTTTAAATAAAGTAAAATTGATTAGTGACGCTGATGTTGAGCATTGGCAAGAGTTTAGAGAGAACCTAGATAAATTAACGATTAGTTTTGTAGTTGCTGGTACCGATGATGAGAGCCCACATAGCAAAGAAGAGATATTGCCACTCTTTGGTCAGTTATTAAGCCAATTATGTGAAGCCTTTGAAGCTATGTAATTACTTAGGTGAGTAAGCCTGAAACATAGTACCAACGGTCTGTACGTTTGAACTGGCTGATTTCGTGCAGCCGTTGTGCTCTTTCTCCGCCAACCTTTAAGCGAGCAATAAACTCTACAGTAGCCGTATCATCGTCAATTATTTTTACTCTTCTGACTTCTAAACCCAGCCATTTTGTTGTTGCGTCATCAGCTAGTCCTAGAGAATCTGGTCGCGTGTTTTTATGCCATGTGTCTAAAAGATATTGCTCTAAACCAAAAGTGTAAGCTGTATAGCGAGAACGCATAAGTGCTTCAGCATGAGGGGCAGGTTTACCTAAATGTAATGGTTCGCAGCAATTTGCGTATGATTGATTGCTTCCGCAAGGGCAATTACTCATCGATTTAGGCAATTTCTCTGGTTTCTGCAAAAGTGATATCCGGATAGCGCTCTTGCGCCATTTGTAAATTAACGCGGTTAGGGGCTAAATAGACATAGTCATCGGCGCTATCTAAACCAACATTGAATCCATTTTTATCAGCAATGGCTTTCAGGTTTGCATCTGAACCATGTAGCCAACGTACCGTATAGCAGTCAAAGGGTTCAAAAATCATATCGACACCATACTCATTTTTTAGTCTATGCAAAACGACATCAAACTGCAGCATACCAACAGCACCAAGCACCAAATCATTCGTCAATAATGGACGGAATAATTGCGCAGCACCTTCTTCAGATAATTGTTTAAGACCTATTTGTAACTGCTTCATTTTCATAGGATCTTTTAATCTGGCTCTTCGGAAAAACTCAGGCGCAAACGATGGGATGCCAATAAACTTTAAATTCTCATTTTCGGTGAAAGTGTCGCCCAGTTTAATGGTGCCGTGATTTGGGATGCCAATGATATCGCCTGAATAGGCTTCATCCATAATCGTGCGGTCTTGTGCCATAAAAGTAATCGCATTATTCACACTGATATTTTTACCCGTTGCGACTTGTTTAATTTTCATTCCACGCTCAAATTTACCTGAGCATACGCGTAAAAAAGCAATACGATCTCGGTGTTTGGGGTCCATATTGGCTTGAATCTTAAAAACAAAACCTGAGAACTTATCTTCTGTAGCAGCCACCTCACGTGTAGCAGTTTGTCTTGCTTGTGGTGTTGGAGACAGATCTACAACCGCGTCTAAAAGTGATTGGACACCAAAGTTATTAACGGCTGAACCAAAAAAAACAGGTGTTTGTTTGCCACTCAAGTATCGTGCTTTATCAAAGCTGTGAGATGCACCTCTAACTAATTCAATATCTAGCCGCAAATCGTCGGCTTGTGTTTTTAGCAATGTATCCAAACGAGGATTATCTAAGCCTTCAATAATTTCTGAAGTGCCTTTTTCTGCACGCGGGTCAAAAAAGAAAATTCGGTCATTAACCAGACTATAAACACCACGAAAGGTCTTGCCCATTCCAATTGGCCATGTCATCGGCGCGCATTCCATGCCTAATGTCGTTTCAATTTCATCTAACAATTCAATTGGTTCACGGCTTTCTCGATCAAGTTTATTAATGAAGGTGATGATAGGAGTATCCCGCATGCGGCATACGTTCAACAGTTTAATGGTCTGTGCTTCTACGCCATTGACAGAATCAATCACCATGACAGCAGAGTCTACAGCAGTTAGTGTCCGATAAGTATCTTCCGAGAAGTCATCATGACCTGGTGTGTCAAGGAGATTAATCATATGTTCACGGTAAGGAAACTGCATCACTGATGAAGTCACAGAAATACCACGTTGCTTTTCTAGTTCCATCCAATCAGATGTCGCGTGGCGCGCTGCCTTGCGGCCGCGCACTTCGCCAGCAACTTGAATCGCACCACCAAACCATAGTAGTTTTTCAGTTAGCGTGGTTTTACCAGCATCTGGGTGAGAAATAATGGCAAAGGTGCGTCTTTTGCTAATCTCTTGTTTTAAAGTACTCATGAACTTGTTTAATTGTCTGCATTTTTGAGAAGGCGTTATTGTAACTGAATAGAACAGTAAAAAAATTCACATTGTTTAATCTGGCGATGATGTTTTAATAAAAAAAGTGTGCTATACCTATGCCTATGCGAGTACTCATAATTGAAGATGACCATGAAGTAGCCACTTTTATTGCCAAAGGCTTAAAGGAGTCACGACACGCTGCAGACATTGCCCCCAATGGGAAGGAGGGTCTTTTTTTAGCGACGACTGAGCAATATGATGTATTGATTATTGACAGGATGTTACCTGAGTTAGACGGTTTATCTATCATTAAAGCACTTAGGGCTTTAGATAAGTCAGTGCCAATTCTTATTTTAAGCGCGTTAGGTGAAGTAGATGACCGAGTAAATGGCTTGCGCTCAGGTGGGGATGATTATCTGGTAAAACCTTTCGCATTCAGTGAGTTATTAGCACGCATAGAAATATTGGGGCGTCGTCAATTACAACAGAAAACGCAAACACTATTACAAGTAGGCGATTTAAAAGTGGATTTGATGTCGCGTAAAGTCATGCGGAACAATCAAGTGATTGAACTGCAAACACGTGAGTTTAGTTTGCTGGAATATCTACTCAAGCACAAAAATCAAGTAGTTACGCGGACAATGCTCCTCGAAAATGTCTGGGATTATCATTTTGACCCCCAGACGAACGTGATTGATGTCCATATTAGCCGATTGCGTAGCAAGATTGATAAAGGGTTTGATTCTTCTATTATTCAGACAATTCGTGGCTCTGGTTATATCATTGAATGTGATGAGTAAATTAGTAACAAGCAGTAGTTATGCCAAAAGCTCTAGCTTTAAAATGGCATTGCTGTTTACTTTGTTGTGTGGTTTTTCTTTGTCGGTACTTGGTTATTTTGGTTACTTTTTTGAAAGGGGCCATTTTATTTACGGTACAGAAGAAGTTATAGATACTGAAATTAGGCATCTTTCGCCCAATCAGGCGTTTGATTCAGTTAAGACTAGTGAAAACGATAAACTTGGGCGATTATTTCTGGCTTTTGGCCCCAATGGTGAAGTGCCTGAGGTGATTTCAGGCAAAATAGATCGGCTTAAAGAAGGTCTTATCGTTTTCAACCATCCTGTTTCAAATAAAACCTATGCGGCCAAAATCCATACTTTCAACAATAACCAGAAAATATTAGTCGGTGTTGATGTTTCTGAGGCACAAAAAGAATTTCGTTTTATGCAGTGGCTTAGCATTATCAGCATTGCTTTGATTATCCTTGTCGTATTAGTGAGTTTTTTAATAAGTGTTTTTGTAGCGAAAGGCACCCACCGAATAGCAATAACCGCACAAAATATTATGGATACGGGCGATTTATCCAAACGCCTTGAGGTGAGTTCTCATTGGGATGATCTAAGCAGGATGGCCAGCACGCTAAACCTTATGCTGGACAGAATAGAAGCGTTGATGCTTGGATTGCGACAAATGTCGGATAATATTGCACATGATTTACGCACGCCATTAACACGTTTACGTAATCATATTGAAGAAGCAGAAAAAGACAACGCTGATGTCAATAATGAGGCCTTACTTAATGAGGCTGATAAGCTTCTGAATACCTTTAATGCGCTGCTACGAATTTCACGTATTGAAACAGAAAAAAAACGTGAGCACTTTCAACCAATTGCATTAAAGCCTTTATTAGAGGATGTCATTGCTTTTTATGAACCATTGGCAGAACTGAAACATATTCGCATTCATCAATGGTTGATTGATGCTACCTATCATGGTGATAAAGATTTACTGTTTCAGGCATATGCCAATATTTTAGACAATGCCATTAAATATACACCTGAGTCTGGTGAAATCAAGATTGGTATGAAAGTAGATGGCCAGCATTATGTGATTCATATTGAAGACACAGGTGGCGGTGTTGCTGAAAATGAACTGGATAAAGTCTTTCAACGTTTTTATCGGTCAGATGTTAGTCGATCTTCATCTGGGACAGGTTTAGGACTAAGTTTGGTGAAAGCAGTTTTTGACTTACACCATGCGGAAGTTGTGCTCCGAAATACTGAAAAAGGATTACGCTTCATTACAAAATTGTAATGTTGATGCCATGCTCCAGTAATAGGGAGTCTGGCATAGTGCACAAATGAAAATTGCGATTATAGGAACAGGTATATCAGGCTTAGGTGCAGCTTATTTGTTGCACAAGCAACATGATTTAGTTGTTTACGAGAAAAATGGCTACGTTGGTGGTCATAGTAGAACGATAGAAGTGCCACTCGAATATGGGCCTACACCAGTAGACACTGGATTTATTGTATTTAATGACTGGAATTACCCAAACCTGCTGGGTTTATTTGATCAGCTAAAAGTGCCTTATCAAAAGAGTGATATGTCTTTTGGGGTCAGTGTTAATAGTGGGTGGTTAGAGTACAGCTCTAATGGTTTATTTGCGCAGCGTAGTAATCTTTTCCGCCCACAATATTGGCGCATGTTGCTAGATGTGTTTAAGTTTAACAAAAACGCATCAGCATTTATCGATAAAGATCCTTCAATCAGCCTAGGTGAATGTTTAGAACAGTTAAAACTAGGTGAATGGTTCAAGCGATATTATATTTTAGCGATGGGTGCCGCCATATGGAGTTGCCCTGTAGAAACGATTATGAAGTTCCCAGCGCAAACTTTTTTACGCTTCTTCAAGAATCATGGCTTACTCAGTATAAATAAGCGACCACAATGGTACACAGTGACACGCGGTAGTCGTGAATATATTGGACGTCTAATTGGACCATTTGCGGAAAACATACTTCTCAATAATGGTGCAAAATCAGTTAAAAAAGTAAAAAATCAATGGCAAGTTATTGATGAGCGTGGTGATAAACGCTTATTTGATCATGTTATTTTTGCCTGCCATGCTGATCAGACACTCAAAATGATTGACCAACCGACTGATGAGGAGTCATTGGTTCTTTCTAAGTTCAGTTATCAAAGGAACCATATTGTCGTTCACTCTGATACTAGTTTTATGCCACAGCATAATCAATGTTGGTCCAGCTGGGTGTATTTGTCTGAACAAAAGAAAGATAACAGCAATGGTGTTTCATTAAGTTACTGGATGAATAATTTACAAAGTTTAGAGACAGATGTGCCAGTCATTATTACGTTAAATCCTGCACGAAGACCCAAGGACTCCTTGGTTTTAGACGAGCATTATTTTTCACATCCTATTTTTGACTACCATGCAATTATGGCGCAAGAAGCCATTCCTCAGATACAAGGCAAGCGAAACTTATGGTTTTGTGGTGCTTACCAACGTTATGGCTTTCATGAGGATGGACTATTAAGCGCAGTCAATGTTGTAAAAGCGCTTGGAGGCAATATTCCATGGGAATAAATCGTGCAAAGCTACTGATGGGCAATGTGATGCATAAACGTTTATTGCCGAAAACACATACATTTCAGTATGGTATTTATTATTTAGCATTACCTCTGTCTTCGTTAACAAATATTCCATTTGCCTATAATCGTTTTGGTATCCAAAGCTTCTACGATAAAGACCATGGACCGCGTGATGGTAGTTCGCTTGAAAACTGGGCGCGTAACATATTGGCTGATCATGGAGTAGAAGCTGATGGTGAGATTGTGTTGGTTTGTATGCCCAGAGTGCTCGGTTATGTATTTAACCCAGTGAGTTTTTGGCTTTGCTATGACAAGAGCGGCGAAATTAAAGCAGTTCTTTGTGAGGTGCATAATACGTTTGGTGAACAACACACCTATATCTGCGTTCATAAGGATTATCGCAGCATCACAGGCATTAGCCCGCTCTTTGCTGAAAAAGTATTTCACGTGTCGCCCTTTTTGAATCGCGAAGGGCAGTATGAATTCAAATTTGACATTAACGACGACCATTTTAATGTTGTCATTAACTTCCATAATCGTACTGGTCATAAACAAGTGATTACTTCATTGACTGGTCATTTACAAGCCTTAGATAAACAAAGTCTGCGTTATGCCTTCTGGCGATATCCACTGGTAACTGTTAAGGCGATTGCGATGATTCATTGGCATGCACTTAAATTAGTTCTGAAAAGAATCAAGTACATTCCAAAACCCGAACAGAAACAGCAGAAAACTAGTACAACCCTTTGAATAATAATTGATTTGGAATATAGAAATGATTAATAAAACAGCCGCAGAGCAAATTTTAAAACGTTTAGATCAGTTGTCTTGGGGAACATTAGAATTGACAACGCCAGATGGTAAAGTTCGTACCTTCAAAGGAAAAGTGCATACGCAGCATAAAGCACAATTAGTTGTACACGACTGGCGTGTGTTTACGAATTTAATTCGCAAAGGTGATATTGGTTTTGCAGATGATTATCGCGCTGGAAAATGGGATACCGATAATCTCAATCAATTAGTTGAGCTTGGCCTTAGAAATCAATCATCGATTAATCAAATGCTATCGGGTAACAAGCTATACAGTATGTTGTCATCATTATTTTATTTATTTAGGCTTAATACAATAAGTGGTAGCAAGAAAAATATCCATGCGCACTATGATTTAGGCAATGCGTTTTATCGCTTATGGCTAGATCCAAGCATGACCTACTCTTCAGCATTATATCAATCAGAACATGATTCATTAACGCAAGCACAATATAACAAATATGACCGTATGCTTGACTGCATTAATCATCAATCAGGCCGACTGCTAGAAGTCGGATGCGGATGGGGTGGTTTAGCAGAGCGTGCAATACACAAAGGTGATTACGATATTAAAGGCATTACCTTATCTGAAGAGCAGCATGCTTTTGCCCAAGTGCGATTAGGTAAGGATGCCAAAATCGTATTAGAAGACTATCGTCATCAAACAGGTTTATATGACCACATTATTTCGATTGAAATGTTTGAAGCTGTTGGTGAACGCTTTTGGCCTACTTATTTCCAAAAATTGAAGTCTTTGTTAGCAAAAAATGGCAAGGCAGTTATTCAAACGATCACCATCAATGAGCATGACTTTCCTAGCTATCGAAAAGGCGGTGATTTTATTCGTAGCTTTATCTTTCCGGGCGGTATGTTACCCAGTGTTTCTCGCTTTAAGAAGGAGGCAGAAAAAGCAGGTCTGAAGGCCCATGAGCCATATCAATTTGGCCATGACTATGCACGGACTTTAGAAACGTGGTTAGAAAGTTTTGATAAACAAAGGCATCAGGTTAAAGCATTAGGGTTTGATGATGGTTTCATCCGTTTGTGGCGTTTTTATCTTGCTGCTTGTGCAGCTGGATTTAGAACCAATAAAACCGATGTCATGCAAATGGAGCTAACACATGCATAAATTAATCATGATGATGAGTATACTGTTATGGACACTTCAGGCACATGCGACGACATTAATTCAGGAGCATATTCCAAATGCACAAATGGTGGCCTCTGGACGATTAAGCGTATTTTTATTTGATGTTTATGATGCCAGCTTTTATACGGTAAATGGCAAGCGTGAGGTGCAACCGCCATTTGCATTGAAATTATCTTATTTACGTGATATCGATGGCGAAAAAATTGCTGATCAATCGGCAGAAGAAATACGAAATCAAGAGCGTGTGGATGAGCTAACATTAGCTGACTGGCACTCCCAAATGCGCAGTATTTTTCCCAATGTTAAAAAGGGAGACAGTATTACAGGTATCTATAAAACGACAAATGAATGTTCGTTTTACAAGAACAATGGTTTCATTGGGAAAATAAATGATGGTCAATTTTGCGAGGTGTTTTTTGATATTTGGTTCGGTGAGAAAACCAGTGCGCCAGCCTTGCGTAACAAGCTGATTGGACAAAAATAATGACACAACTTCCTAGTCGATGGTTGTTGTTTCAATATGCAATACTGGCTTTTCCTCTGGCTTTTGCAGGTTTGCCGCTGTATATTCATGCGCCTGATTTCTATACACGTCATTTAGGCCTAGGTCTTGGGTCCATCGGCATCATCTTGTTACTAGTAAGGATGTTTGATGCGATACAAGATCCAGTGATTGGATATTTAACTGACCGCTATTCCTCAAAAAGAAATGCGATATTAACTGCAGGCGTTGTTATCCTGACTTTTGGACTATGTGCCTTGTTTTTCGGGCCACAATTTTCTGTTGCAACTTCTGTATGGTTTGCAGGAAGCATGTTGTTAGCGACGACAGGTTTTAGCATCATTGTGATTAACCTCAATATGATTGGTGGATTTTGGTCTGCTGATAAGGACCAGCGAACTCGGATTGCTGGTTGGCGCGAGTCTTTTACTTTGTTTGGGCTATTGGTAGCATCAATTTTACCAACTTTACTTTTAACGTTAACAGAACCACGGGAAGCGTTTAGATGGTTGTTCCTTGTTTATTTTGTTGCAATGGCAATTGCTTGGGTGCTGTTTTTGCAATTTATTAAGCAAGCTAACCTTAGTCATATCAGTGTATCTAGTCACACAACGAAACATCCTTTTCTTCAAATATTACATGATAAGCAGCGCCTATTTTTCTTCACCTATTTGCTCACACAAATTGCTGCATCTTTGCCTGCCGTATTGGTTATCTTCTTTGTGCGCGACTATTTAAATGCAGAGCGTTATACAGGCATATTTTTATTTTTATACTTTTTGTCAGGTGCTGCGTTGATGCAAGTATGGTTTCTATTATCAAAAAAGCTAGATAAATATTATGCGTGGCTAACATCAACGGTACTATCGATAGTTGTTTTTATCTGGGTTGTTACGCTTGAACCAGGTGATGTTATTTCTTATGGCTTAATATGTGTTTTGTCTGGCTTTGCATTGGGTGCTGATTTGTCTTTGCCAACATCTATCATTGCAGACCGCATTAATGCAAGAAAAGCAGAGAGTCGGGCAACGCAGTATTACGGTGTAATGGCGTTTATACCAAAAATTTCGTTTGCTATTGCAAGTGGAGGTGCTTTTGTGATTTTAGACCAATTTGGATTTGTCGTTGCATCAAACAATACTCAATCAGCACAACAAGCATTGTTGATGCTTTATGGTTTAGCGCCTTGCATTATTAAACTAATGGCGGCAGTTTCTTTATGGACGTTAATTAAAAAGCAAAGGATAGACAATGAATATAATCAAAAAAGGAGTAATCATCATGGGGCTTATGACGTATCTTAACGGCTGTGCTACCTCTTCTATGGAAGCGTATAAAAACACAACACCTGCATTTGACTTAAAAGCCTATTTTACTGGTCCAATTAAAGCATGGGGATTAATACAAAACCGTAGTGGTGAAGTAACAAGACGTTTTGATGTCACTATGGTCGGCTCATGGGAGGGGGACGTTGGTACATTAGAAGAGCATTTCACCTATTATGATGGTGAAACACAAAAGAGGGTATGGACCATCACAAAAACAGGTGATAAAACCTACGAAGGTAAGGCCGCTGATATCTTGGATAAAGCGACGGGTGAATTGGAGGGAAGTGCCATGCGGTGGGCCTATAAAATGGACTTACCTGTAGGGGACACTACATATCGTATTACCTTTGATGATTGGATGTTTTTAATGAATGATGGTGTATTAGTAAACCGTTCTTATTTGAAGAAGTTTGGCATTACTGTAGCTGAATTAACTTTGTTTATGCAAAAACAGGAGCAATAATGCTGTTTTACGAGGATGTTGAAACATTAATGAAAAATATCCACGGGCAATATATCTGGATAATTGGTGCTAGCAGCGGCATCGGTGCTGCAACAGCACGAGTGTTAAGTGAAGCGGGTGCCAATATTATCTTGTCAGCACGCCGGGAGTCTGAGTTAGATGAAGTGCGTGAGTCGTTAGTGGGCGCCAATCATCAAACACTGGCTTTTGATGTGAGCGACTATACAGAAACCAAACAGGCGTTTAAAAGCATTAAACGCCTTGATCGGGTTCTTTTTTTTGCAGCAGTCTATGACCCCACGGAAAAAGGGCGCACTGATATTGCATTTATCCAAAAGAGCTTGCAAGTGAATATTGGTGGTGTTTTTAACATGCTGAATGTTGTGTTGCCATTTTTTGTTTCACATGGGCATGGCCAAGTCAATTTATGTGTGTCGGTTGCTGGTTATTTTGGATTACCGAATTCGCAACCGTATGCTTCCACTAAGGCCGCTATCACGAACCTTGCAGAGAGCTTATATGTTGAATATAAGCCCAAAAATATCGATATTAAATTAATAAGCCCTGGTTTTGTTCGTACACCCATGACGAATAAAAATAATTTTGAGATGCCGATGATGATAGAGGTTGAAGAAGCGGCTAGATATATTACAAATGGTATCACTTCCTCGAACTTTGAGATTCACTTTCCTAAAAGGTTTACATGCTTTGTGAAATTGCTCCGCACACTACCGTATTGCCTATCATTTAAATTGAGTAAGAAGCTGCTTTAAAACGATTAACGGCGAAAGCCATATTCTAGAACAAAAAAAGCAGGGTTCAGACTGGCTAATGGTTCTCTTAATTTGGCAATTTCCTGCTCTGGGCCGTGAATTTCCAAGCGTGTGAGTTCAGCAATTTTAAGTG
>CAXIBZ010000022.1:0-11165 GCA_964022105.1 uncultured Methylophilaceae bacterium | reverse complement strand
GTCATAATGAAAAAATTTGCTACTGTATTATTTGTATTATTTGCTGTTGTTTCAAACTTTGCTATCGCAAACGACAAAGAGTGCCATCCAGAAAAAGAACACTGTGAGCATCACTAAATAAAGTATTGTTGGCGGATTGACGTACGCAACCGCCAACACTTCTGATCCGTTTGTGCAGTATCTATCAAGCTATATTCACTAGCACTGACGAAATTGCTTCAACTATTTATAATTTCTATCTTACAAGGATTCCAATTATTTTATACCAGTTGTGGCGCTCGTACTTTTTCATAAGCAGTCAATAATTGCTGATGCGTTTTGCTACCCTCGTAATTGACGCCTAAATCATTCAAACCAAAATACTGCGTTTCTTGATTAAACAAACTGAGTGCTTGTTGCAATGTAACATCGCCGTACATTAAAGCTAAATTAGACTCAAATAAACCAATATCGCCACTGCTTGTGTTTTGCGCAATTTGCACAAGGTCAGCAATACAACTGTAAACTTTAAGTCGCTCAGTTGGCAGATCATTGATTTGTGCAATCCATTCACAACCATCTAAAATTTCATCTTGATCCCCCGCTGCAATGGCCGCTAATGTTTTTAATTCACCTATGCGTAAGTCTTGCCACGCTGTATTCGCATCCACACACAAGCCTATCAAAATATATACATGCAAATCATCTTGAAAATTAACATCTAATAAAATATCTAAAAGTTCTGCTGACTCTTCTTTGGTTAAACTTTGTAATCGTTGTGCATATGGCCGCACTTGATTGCCAACTGTGTTGTTCTGCCACTCCAACTCTTCTACTGGATAGATCTCACTCATTCCCGGCACAAAAATGCGGCAGGTATAAACGCCTAAGTGTTCAAAATCGGCAATGTATAAATCATGGCCGCTTTCTTGTATTTTATTGACACTCCAGTGATAGTCCTCTTGTGTGCTTGTGCCAAAATTCCAATCCACAAATTCATAATCAGGCTTATTACGCAAAAACTCCCAACTGATTACACCACTAGAATCGACAAAATGAATTTCTAAATTTTGCGGATCTGCAATTTCTTCCATATCAAAACCAGGTTTAACAAAGCCTGATAAGTTATCCAAGGCACGGCCTTGTATTAGCTCAGTGAGCGAGCGTTCTAATGCCACTTCAAAACGTGGATGTGCGCCAAAGCTCGCGAAACAACCTTGATCGTCAGGATGTAACAATGTCACATTCATGACTGGATACTGTCCACCAAGTGAAGCATCTTTAACTAAGATGCCATATCCAGCATCTCGCAAACCCTTTATGCCTGCTGCAATACGAGGATAGCGAGTAATCACTTCTTCTGGCACATCGGGCAAACAAATTCCTTCTGCAATAATTTTATTTTTAATATTGCGCTCAAAAATCTCAGCCAACGCTTGCGTGCGGGCTTCCATCATTGTGTTACCCGCACTCATCCCATTACTTACATAAATATTGCCAATTAAATTAACAGGGAACAATACCGTTTTACCATCGCTTAACCTTGTATAAGGGATAGCGCAAATACCACGCGCTTGATTACCGGAGTTTAAATCAACTAATTGGCTGGCAGGAACAGTACCCTCTGGATTGTAAAACTGATGTAGCTCAGGCGTCAAAATAGAAGACGGCCAATCATCACCATCAACTGCAAACCATTGCTCATTGGGATAATGCACCCAATTTGCATTAGCAATATTTTCGCCTAGATAAAAATCTGTCCATAAATAGTTGGTTCCCAAACGCTCAAAATACTCACCCAGTGCACTTGCACGTGCTGCTAATTGTGATGCACCTTTACCGTTGGTAAACAACCGTGGACAATCACGGTTAATCACATGAACCGACCAAATACCCTCTACTTCATTTAGCCATGATTTTTCTTCAACATGAATATCAAGCGCTAATAGCTTGGCTTGTAAAGTTGCAATTGATGATTCTAATGACGCATCCTTGCTGGGAATAAAGGTTTCTGAGGGCTTATTGGTCATGGCGTAATTTAAGAATTAATAAAAGGCAAGAGCATAGCATGGGATAGCGAGCGTAGGTTAATCTAGAGCTTGTCACTTCAACTCTCTATTTCATTGGCTTAAGGTTGGTGTTGCAGTAGTTTTATTTCTGTATTTCATGGTTCTAAGCTTTAACGTATTTATTTAATTGTTGATAACCTTAGCTGCGAACCAACTTTTAAATCGTGTAAAGATGCCTGACCTGCTAATAGTTCTAACGTGTATTTTGCTTGTTTATGTTTAAAAAATTTTGATGGTTGGCAATAAGTAGCAGTCTGTACAACCTGAAAATCTGGACTTAAAAAAACAATATCAATGGCATACTGCATGCCAATCGTGTGTACCCTATTGCAAGGGACGATTAGCAACCCTTCTGATGGGCGCAGCGGTTTTGACCACAATAAGCCACGTTGCCGTGTGAAAAAATTATCCGCTACTCTTGTTTGAATTCGCCGCTCTTTATAGTAGATATTAACTGTGGATTGTTTGTACATTTTTATTATTAATATTTCAGGATAGTTTTTTGACTTTCTTACCTGCGGAACACAGAATAGATACTGATGTTACACGCACAAGCAATAACTTAATACAAGTGTATATAATTTTGCAAGTATTTTTTATATATTTGTATAGTTTTTACTTACTAGAAAACTATAAAATTCAACTAGTCATATCTCTATAAAAAGGTGATGATTATATTCAGCCGTTTTTTACATTTATTCACGAGGAGAATGATATGTCTACACCGCACACATACAAAAAAATTGAGCTTGTTGGCAGCTCTACTATTGGTACTGATGATGCCATTCAAAATGCTATTGCCAAAGCAGCAAAATCGATTAAGCATATGGATTGGTTTGAAGTGGTTGATACGCGTGGTCATTTAGTCGATGGTAAAATTGCACATTATCAAGTCACTATTAAAGTAGGTTTTAGAATTGAAGATTAAGTCTTTATGATTCATGGCTCTAGCTCACTACAAATTCCAGCTTTATCGGATCATGACACACAAGCATGGATTGCCTCTTTAGCGAAGCACTTTTCAGCAGCAGAAGTTAAGCAAATTAAAGAGGCATGTGAGCTGGCGTCTTTGGCTTATGCCGCACAAGTAGAGCAAACAGGTGTACCACTGATGCACCATGCAACTGGCACGGCGGCAATTCTTGTTACTTTAAATATGGATGCTGAATCAATTGCAGCGACCATTTTATTTGCTACACCAAAATATATCGACAATTGGCAAGAGACGCTTAAAGCTAGGTTTGGTAATACTGTTTTTAATTTAGTTGCTGGCTTGATGCACCTTGAACAGGTACAAACATTTAGCGACCTAAACAAGTTAAATACGCAGGATAAAGATAGCAGCGAAATAGCCAAGCAAATAGAAAGCTTGCGTAAAATGCTACTTGCAATGGTGCAGGATATTCGTGTAGTGCTGATTAAGCTTGCAGAACGGACACAGACATTACGTAGCCTTGCTAGTTGCAATACCGCTTTGCAACAACAGATTGCGAGTGAGGTGCAAGGTGTCTATGCGCCGATAGCTAACAGGCTGGGCGTATGGCAACTGAAGTGGGAAATGGAAGACCTTTCTCTGCGCTATCTGGAGCCGCAGCTTTACAAAGAAGTGGCTAAATCGCTGGACTCTCGTCGGCTAGACCGTGAGCAATATATTCAGAATGTTGAATCAATCTTAAAACAACATCTAACTAAGGCTGGTGTGAAAGCAGAGGTTTCTGGCAGGCCTAAACATATTTATAGCATTATTAATAAAATGCGGCGTAAGCAATTAGCTTTTGATCAACTCTATGATGTGCGTGCTGTCCGTATTTTGGTTGAAACCATTGAAGATTGCTATACCGCACTGAGCCTTGTGCAGTCGCTGTGGGAGCCGATTCAAAGTGAGTTTGATGATTATATTGCGCGGCCAAAAAGTAACAATTACCGTTCGCTTCACACTGCAGTGCATGGGCCAGAGGGTTTGGCGCTAGAAGTGCAAATTAGGACGCATGAAATGCATGCATTCTCGGAGCTGGGTGTTGCCGCCCATTGGCGCTATAAAGAAGGTGGTAAAACGGATATTGCATTAGACGAGAAGATTGCATTATTGCGCCAAATACTATCGTGGAAAGAAGAGCCTAAAGATAGCGGCGACTTATTAGCAGAATTCAATACCGAGTTATTCAAAGAAAATGTGTATGTGTTTACCCCGCAAGGTAAGGTGATTGATTTACCTAAAGATGCTACCCCAGTTGATTTTGCATACGCATTGCATACTGATTTAGGTCATCGCACCCGTGGTGCCAAAGTAGATGGGCATATTGTGCCGCTAAATTACAAATTACAAAATGCACAACGTGTGGAAATTCTTACCCATAAAGTGGGTGCACCAAGTCGAGATTGGTTAAGGCCTACACTAGGTTACTTGGTAACTGCCAGTGCTAAAGCGAAGGTTAGACATTGGTTTAGACATGAACATGCAGAAGAACACATATCCGATGGACGCGACAAGTTAGATAAAGAACTTCATCGCGCTGGAGTTGGTGCCATTAACCAAGAAAAAATCGCGCAGAGATTACATTTCAACAAGCTGGAAGATTTTTTAATTGCAATTGGCCGTGGTGATGTCAGCGAGCATCAAATTGCTTCTGCTATCCAAGAAGTGGTTAATCCAAAACCTGTGGAAAAATTTAACCCCGCTAGATTAAATAAAAACACCACCCATGCATTACCGACAGAGGTCACATTGGAGGGAATCGGTAACTTGCAAACCAATGTGGCGAAATGCTGTAAACCAGTCTTTCCCACACCGATTATTGGTTATGTTACACGTGACCGTGGTGTGACTTTACACAGTCAACATTGTTCATTTATAAGACGGTTAAGCAAAGAACGTCATGATCGTTTATTGAAAGCAGAATGGCGACAAGGCAGTTCTTAACTTAAAAAGTTAGCAGGCATTTAAAGTGCCTTTTCTATTCTTGTGTTGCCAAGCAATGTGGCGATAATTTATTCCTCATCCTTTAAAATACGCACTTCTCTTTGTGGGAATGGGATTTCGATACCGTTTTGTTGTAGCGTTTCTAATATAATTAAATATAAGTCTCCGCCAACCCGATTCTTACCATCATCAATACCTTCCATCCAAAACTCCACAAACATGTTGATGCCGTTGTCACCAAAGCTATCAATTTCGCAGTCGGGTCTTTCTTCAATGGGTAGATCATCGCCGCTTAATACTTGCGGGTGTGTAGCAACCGCTTTTTTAATCAAATCAACCATCTTGCGGACATCGGTTTTATAAGCAACAGAAAAATCTACGCGATAACGTTGTTTTTTATTTTTATGCGTCCAGTTGGTAAAAGAGCTGGTGATGAACTTCTCGTTTGGTACAACAATATCTTTGCCATCAAACGTTTCCAAGGTGGTTGAGCGCATGTTCAATTGTGTAACAACACCCGCTTTGCCATCCTCCATTTCTATGTGATCCCCCACTGAGACGGATTTATCAATAATGATGATGACACCAGAGATAAAGTTTGAAGCAATCGCTTGTAAACCAAACCCTAAACCAACACCAACGGCACCGCCAAATACCGCCAATGCGGTTAAATTAATCCCCATTACTTTAAGCAACAAGATGATGACAATAAAGACGAGTACGATTTCATAGAGTTTAGCGAACAACTCTTTGGTCTTGATATCCAAATCCGCTTGATTGCGGATAATGGTTTGGCCTGTTCTATGGGATAAACGGCCCAACCAGAATAACAATGAGCCAAATATAAATAAGCGTAAAAACCCGTAAACAGAAAGCCTGATATCACCCATATGTATAGCGATTGCATCAAGCACTTTTATCACATCATCTAAAATACCAATAAAATGAAAAAAGATAATTGGCATGCCAATCCAGCGGAATACAACAATCAAAATTGGCTGCTTAACCAATAAATTAATAGCTGAGTTAGCAAACAACAAAATCGCTACTGCTAATGCTCCCTGTACCACCCAACTATCCTCAACGATGTATTCGCTAAAGCCAACTAATACCCTTAACAAAACAATAGCGATAATTGGGAATAGCAATTTGCCCGCTACGTCATACCCAGTAATGGTATCGCCTGGTTTTGGAGTGTTGTTATTTAAAAAGGGAATGTAGTGGCGTAATTGGCGCGTCACAATATACGCAACAATATAAATAGCGATAATCAGCCCAATTTGACTGTAACTCTCTGGCTGCGAGAAAACATGTGTTAGTTTTTCCGCCATTGAGTGCAATGTAATTTCTAAGCTTTGAATTTTCATTATGCGCGCATGGTTTACATTAAGTTAATGCTACTTCATTTCATCAGCAGCTAGTATTTCATAGTTCACCTGTTAAATACTGCGTCTTGCCAAAACCAAAGCTCCAGTCTACATCAGTATTGGTCATCACAGAAACCAATAAATCTTTAGGGTCTAAACCACACTTCGCTTCTAAATTTGTCGCTAATAGCTGATAAAACTTGTTTTTATTCACTGTGGTTCTTGGGCTAGTAAATACTTGAATCACAATCGCCTGCTCACTACGCTCAAAGCCCAAACCAGTATCTAACAAAATCATCCTTCCCGGTTTATGTTCTGTCACGATTTGGTATCGATCTCTTACCGGTACTTTAAATGCTTCTAACACACAATCTTGCACTGTATCCATTAAGGTTTTAATCTGAGCATCGGTACGCCCTTCTGTTACATCTATTCTAATTAGTGGCATATCTACTCTCTTTAAATATAAAAATATTGATAATGAGCTTACAACTGTTGAATCATATCCATTTGAAAATTCTGCCTTTTGCACTTGCCATTTTTAGTCCTTATTCGATAGGTGCTAACGCTTTCACACGCGTTTGAATTTCTTTCGTAATCGCAATTAACTCTTTTAATAGTTGAGCATTCACTTCAAGGTGGCCTTCATATTCAGCTAAATTACGTGCTCTATGACACTGATCTAACACACGCCACTGCACATTAGTTAAATTTAAAGTATGCTCTAAAACCTCAAAAACCAAATAGCGATTATCATAACGTTAACCATGCCAACGTAAAGCTACTAAAGAAAAAGCATGTGCAGCACCATAAGCTAAAGCAAACTGACTATCATCACTTAAACCCTCTATTTGCGCATCTAATAACTTTCTATCACCCGCTTGCAACATTCCGGCAAACTCCGTCGATGTATAAATCGTTGGGTTCACCTTGCGCTGCAACTGCGCTTCAACAGGCTCTAACAATTCTAAAATCTGGGTATAGCTTAAGTTTTCACCTACCAGCATTACATCGATATCACTTCCAGCATGCTCATCACCCTTAGCAATAGAGCCATAAATAAAAGCATGCTCTAATTGTGGCAATAACGTAGCCAAACCATGCTGTAAAGCACCTGCCACACCCATGGTTTTTTTAACGATTTGTTTAAGCTCATTAAAAATTGGCGCATCTGCGTTAGCTTGATAGTGATTTTGATTGCCTTGCTTAGTCACCACCAACAAACCAGCCTCACACAACTTATTCAACTCACGGCTAATCACACCTTTGCCCATGGCCGCATGGCGCACCACTTCATTTAAATAAAAGCTTCTATCCGATTGACCAAACAACAAAGCCAGTACTTTTTGCTGTGCCTTGGTAAACAAGGCATCACCGATTTGTGTAGCAGTCATTCGTTATATTCTCATAAAAGTCCCAATATGGGTACTATAACCCCCAATTTGGGACTTTTCAAGTTTATTCCACCTGCTTAATCACATTCCCGATGAATATGAGCCGAATAATCACTGTATTCGGCTCATGCCATGTTCGGTGTGAAGACTAACCTAAGTGGAAGTAGTAACAATGCTAAAGTCAGCGCTTCAACGCAGAGCCTTATTTTAACCAATAGATAACCTATCACGTAGTTTTGCTTTTGCGTTCCGCCATTTTCTAATAGGTAAGTGGGTTTTGACTAGTTCTAATATGTTCGGCCATCAATGTATGTCTTCATGCGGCGCACTGCAAGTGCGCCTTATAAGGCCTAACCCACCACCTGCGCTGCCAAAGCATTTGCGTTAACCTTATCAACCAACTGAATGACTTTTTCTGCGCGCTTATTATCAAAAATCCCCAACACGCCGTCATGATGAATATTAGTAAATGGCGGTTCAAACAACATTGCTTTATCAATCATGCCATTTTTAGTAAGGTAACTGATGATGTTATTAATGAAGGTCATTTGGTCGGCTTTCAAATTTCCAGCCTGTATAAATTCAGCAAACACCTCCTGCGCTGCATTCACATCCAAGCCAACCACACTGCGGATAAACTCACCCAACGGTTTTTCTCCATAATTGGCAATATAATCCTCTTTTGTGCCAACGGTTTTGCCATCAAATAATATGTTTTCTAGCGCATTGATTTCCGTTTCGGTAATCGGTTTATTAGTTTTTAATTTTTGAATCACCAAATGTTGGCTATGCTCACGCACATACGATTCCACGCGGTCTTTGTAGCTTTGCAAACGACCATAGGCAGGCATTAAATCATGCTGTTTAACACCCTTAAAATCTAAGACATCTTCAAAGTTGGTTTCTACAATTGGCTGATTTTCTTTATCCAGGTATTTAATCAAATCGCGCAATGCTAATCGCACACTTTCAAGGCGATTAATATTAATGGTTTTCCAAAACTGCTCCACTTGCAGTTCGTTAAGCAAGTGGAGTTGTTTGGCAACTGCTGGAATATTTTGCTTTTTCAGCAACGCTTTGGCCGTACCACTAATCTGTTTAATAAACCGTTCTGTACTATAAGCTGCTGTCATCAGCGCTAGCTGGTAGTTCAAAATTAAAATATCAAACCGTTTCGCCAGCTCATCGTCCTCTTTTGCAGGTAAACCCAAATCTGATAAATGCGTATTAATATCCAACATGTCGCTTTTAGAAATATTCTGCCAACGTGCTTTTTCGCTATATTCCACCACATAGCGCAGTTTGGCTTTTACCACAAAGCGGTCTTTATCTAGCGTAGCAATCGTTTGGTGTAGCTCAGCCATATAAGCTTCAGCAAGCGCGCGTTCATCATCACTACTTTCGGCATCTTCGCGCACCAGCATCGCCAATTCCAGTTTGGCTTCAAAAATCTGTTGTGTCAGACTCTTCATCGCCTTGGTTTTTACGCCATCTGGGTTCACCCCAAAAAATTCAAAATTTTGGCAATAATCAAAAATCACAAACTCGGTTTTGTCATGCCCCACGCCAAACAAATCTGGGCATAAACGCGTACCACGACCTATCATCTGCCAAAACTTAGTAGCTGATTTCACTTGTTTGAAAAATACCAAATTCACCACACGCGGCGCATCCACGCCAGTGTCCATCATGTCCACCGATACCGCGATTTGCGGGTCATTTTCGATATATTTATCGACAAAGGTTTCAAGCAAGCTTTGCGCTTTGCTCTCGTAGTTATCAATCACACGTAAAAACTTACCTGCGTATTCTGGATAATTTTTATTAAACCGTTGTTCAATAAACAAAGCGTGTTTGTGGTTTTTGGCAAATATAATCGTCTTACCTAACTTTTCACCACCTTGCACTTTAATGCCGTCCGCCATTAAATGCCCCAGCACTTTATCCACCGTGTCGGTATTAAACAACCAGCTATTCAGTGCGGCACTCTCTATCTCATCTGGTGCTTCACCTGTTGTTGGGTCACCAAATTTTTCTTCATACTCTATTTTTTCGTTATCTGATAAATCCTGATACTTCACCCCTTCACGGATAAATTTAATTGGCACTGACATGGCCTTGGGCGGCACTAAAAAGCCATCGTTCACCGCACTATCCAGCTCATAAGCAAAGGTCGGGTTATCGTCCTCAATGCCAAACAAACCATAGGTATTATGATCAATATCGGTTTTAGGCGTTGCCGTTAGGCCAACCAGCAAGGCATCAAAATACGCAAAAATCGCCTTGTATTTTTGGTACACCGAGCGATGGGCCTCATCAATAATAATCAGATCAAAATGTCCCACACCATAAAAGCGCTCGCCATCTTTTAGATTATCAATGCGGTTCATGATGGTGGGATAGGTAGAAAACACCAGCCGCGTACCGGTGTCTTCTTTTTCTTTGGTCAGGTCTATCGCGCTTAAATTCGGCAGATATTCATTAAACGCATTTTTGGCCTGTGTGACTAAAGCATTTCTATCGGCCAAAAACAGCACCCGTTTTACCCAATTACACTTGGTCAGCATATCCACAATCGCTGCTGCGGTGCGGGTTTTGCCGCTGCCTGTTGCCATCACCAGCAAGCTTTGGCGCGTACGGCCTTTTAATTCACCTTGTTGATTGGCTGCTGTTTTATGTACGCTGACTAAGTTTTCAGCCACACGCTTAATCGCCTCTAGCTGATACGCCCGCTCGGCAATAGCTAGGTTTACTTTAAAATCACGCAAATCGGTGCGGCTGGTGCGGCGATCAATCAACAACTGCAATTCTTCTTTGCTATAAAAGCCTTGCACTTCGCGCGCGGGGTAAAACTGATCATCCCAAATATGTGTTTCAAAGCCATTGCTATAAAAGATAATCGGGCGCTGGCCTGTCATCGCTTCTAGACAATTGGCGTACAACTCAGCTTGGTGTTTACCTTTACGCGCATCGGCCATGGTCTTTTTGGCTTCAATCACTGCCAGTGGCAAACCATCATCGCCCCACAACACATAATCCACATAACCAATGCCGCTTGGATTAGTGCTGGCAGGCATGCCTGTCACTTCATATTCCAAATCAATGCCTTCTTTTAAATCATCCCAGCCGCATTCCTTAAGTGACAAATCAATATAACGGCGGCGGGTTTCTGCCTCGCTCACCAATAGCGGCGCGGCCTGTTCTAAGCTGATGGTTTTTTCGCGGGTGGCTTTGCGGGCAGCCAGTTCGTCTTGTTGTTGTGCTTTTTGTTTCTCTAGCTGCGCTTTAAGTTGTGCGTTTTCTTCTGCCTGCTGTTGGCGGGCTTGTTCCGCCTCGCGGGCGGCTTGTTCTTTAGCGGCAAGCTGTTGCTGTAAGGCGGCCACTTGGTCAGGCGTTTCGGTTTTCGCATTACCTGTTGGAATCAAACCCTCATCAA
>CAXIBZ010000021.1:0-11223 GCA_964022105.1 uncultured Methylophilaceae bacterium | reverse complement strand
TTATTTGGACACTCTCATGATGCGATGGAGGCTGCAGATTTTGTGATTGTTGCATCAGGTACCGCTACACTGGAGGCTGCATTGTTAAAACAACCCATGATTATTACTTATCGTATGTCTTCCGCAAGCTGGCGACTGCTCAAACCGATGCATTACTTGCCCTATGTTGGCTTACCTAACGTATTAGCTAAGCAGTTTATTGTGCCAGAATTACTTCAGCACGATGCAACACCTGAAAAGTTGTCTGAAACAATGAATGAAATGATGGCAGATAAAAACAAGCTGCAATTTATTAAAGATACATTTACTGATATGCATCATACACTTAGACAAAACACTGCCCATAAAGCGGCCGAAGTTATTCTTTCTTATTTGCCATGACAACATTGATATGTGGTGTAGACGAGGCTGGAAGAGGACCGTTAGCAGGCGCCGTCTATGCTGCTGCTGTGATTTTAAATCCAACTAAGCAAATTAATGGACTTGCAGATTCAAAAAAAATCACTGAAAAAAAACGTGACGCGCTAGCGATTGAAATAAAGCAACATGCACTAGCTTGGGCAATTGCTAGCAGTAGTGTTGAAGAAATTGACGAAATTAATATCCTACAAGCAAGCTTACTTGCGATGCAGCGTGCAATAGAGACAATGCATGAACAATTTGGCCATGCTTTAGATGGTAAAGCGATTATGGTGCAAGTTGATGGTAACAAATGTCCTAAAACCAGTTTGCCATGTGAAGCGATTATCAAAGGGGATAGTAAAGTCGAAGCGATTTCTGCAGCTTCAATTTTAGCTAAAACTGCCCGTGATGCAGAACTGTATGAGTTAGATGAACAATATCCTATGTATGGCTTTGCGCAGCATAAGGGTTATCCGACGAAAGTGCATATGGCGCTGTTACAAAAGCATGGTGTGTCACCGGTACATCGTCGTAGTTATGGGCCTGTACGAGCATTGCTGCTAAAAGCATAATCAAGCTAGTAACAAAAACACGGTTGGTTTTTTATGCAAGTCAGGATGATTTTCTTGCCTCCAGTTTGCTATGGATTTCGTGACGATAAACTCTTCTGGTAAAGTGATATTGCAAGCAATACACAATAACGTATCATCTTTGCAGTGACTCAATATATCTGCAAGCATATGCTGGTTACGGAAGGGCGTTTCTATAAAAATCTGCGTTTCGTTGTGCGCTTTTGCACGTTGCTCCAATTGCTTTAATTGTTGCACGCGTGCTGACTTGTCTAAGGGTAAATAGCCAACAAATGTGAAGCGTTGGCCGTTAAGACCAGAGGCCATCAAGCTTAATAAGATAGAACTTGGACCGACGAGTGGCGCAACGCGAATCCCTTTTTTATGCGCTAACGCTGCTAGTTTTGCACCAGGGTCTGCAATACCTGGGCAACCAGCTTCTGACATCAGCCCAACATCCTTACCAGTAATCAGTGTGCTAAGCAATTTTGGAATATCTTTGTCATCCGTGTGCTTATTAAGCGGCTTTAAGACGATCTCCCGAATAGGCTTAGTATGGCGTATAGCACCTAGGAAATGACGTGCTGTTTTTTCATTTTCTACGATAAACTCATCGATACCTTGTGCAATGTTAATAACATCAGGGGGTAAGACTAAGCTGACATTGTCTGCCCCCATTGTTACGGGGATAAAATAAAGTGTTCCAAACCCATTCTTGCTAAAAGTGCTATGCATTTAGTATTTAACGATTGCTCGGTAGGTTAATGTTGATTTTCCTTCCGCAGGTATTTTGATCTGCCATTGTGCCAAATGACTGTTCACTTTTGTATGGGGAGCGCTTTCGGATAATATAGTCCAATCGCCACCGATAGGCTCCTGTACTGTTACGGTAACTGGCTCTTTTTTTGCATTTTTTAGCGTAATTTCAAATGCAGTCCTATATTCACGATCAGACGCCTTTTTGAAATCCGTCTGCTTTTTGTCTGCTGTTACATCAAAAGCACTACCTAACTTTAAACGAACAGTCTCATTTTTAGCGGTATGGTCAATCGCGTCTTCACCGACAAACTGAGCATTACCTTGACTGTCTTTTTTGTATACACGCATGATACCTTTTGGTAAAGGCATACCCATTTTAGCTGCCTCTGAGTTATCAAACTCGACAAAAACATCTACTTTCATCTTAGAGCCAATCTCTCCATATTGGCTGTGGTAGTAGTAGTCAGCACCGCGTAACAGTAATGATTTCCGAGCAGGAATATTGCTGGCAGATAGTAGCGCAACTTGTTTCGTTTGGTTTTCTGCAATAGTCGTGGGACGATCTAATCGATATAAATGATATTCCAATAATCCTTCTTCTGACATAGGTGCCGCTGCTTCAGCCATCATTACATCATCGCGCATGCTTTTTGCCATTGGTCTGATGCGACGTTGGACTTGATTGACATCGCCAGCGACTAATTGTAACTTAGCATTTTTGTAACTTGCTCCACTGGTATTATTGAGCGTGACCCAACCAGATAAGTCTAAGCGGTCTTCGTTAGCATTAAGCTCTGCCACATAATCAGCCTGCCAACTTAGTCCGCCTGTTAGGTAACTGAGTTCGACAGTTTGGTTTTGTACACCTTTATTATCTACTTGGGTGATGAGTGTTGGGCGATCGCGTAAGTTTTCAGGAACATTATCGTAAACAATCCTACCAGGAACGCCAGTTTCAATACGATTGCCAATCTTCAATACCACACCATTATTAACGGATAGGACGGTCGCAGTTTCAGACGTTTCTGCACCTGTGGCAGGGTTTGTTTTTACTATGGTTACTGTCTTGCCAACATATTTTTCTAACATTTTTTCTGGTGTTAGTAAGTCATAGTCAAAGTTTTGTTCAAGCAGCGTCAAACTACCTGGTGCATTAATACTACGTAATAGTGCTGTTTCTGGCCTTATTTGCGCACTTACATCGCGCAGCGCTATGGCGCTTAATCCTTTATCAAACTGAACTTTTCGGACATCCTTGATGAGTGCTAGATTGCTATTATAGATAGTAACTGCGACGCTTTCTTGATCTGATAGTGTGCTACGATATTCTGTCATGCCGTCAAGTGCATAACTTGGCGCTGATATCAATCCGATTAAGGTTAAAATCGCTAGGTGAGGTCTAAGAAACATAATAATCTCCAAAGGTACGTAGCTATGCACAACGATTGCATCTATATGACGTTGACGCCTTCATTGCTTAACATTGTAATTAATTTAATTAGCGGCAGGCCAATCAGTGCATTTGGGTCGTCACCAATCATACGCTCGATAAGCGCGATACCCAAACCCTCTGATTTCGCGCTACCTGCACAATGATAAGGTTGTTCCTTAATTAAATAGCTTTCGATTTGCTCATCCGTTAATTGCCTGAACTTGACCAAGTATGGGACTACTTGTGCCTGCATGTTACCTGTCTCTGCATTATATAAACATAATGCGCTATGAAAAGTCACCTCTTTACCACGCATTAACCGAAGTTGTTTCGTGGCATTTTTATGATTTAATGGTTTGCCGAGTTGCTCACCATCTAAAGTAGCTACTTGATCGCAACCGATAATAAGTGCATGTGGATATTCAGCACCGATTTTTTTTGCTTTTTCCTTTGATAATCTTAAGGCAGTATCTTGTGGCTTCTCACCAGCAAGTACTGTTTCATCTACATGTGGAGATACGGTATGAAAAGGAATTTGTAATCGTTGCATTAACTCTCTTCTATAAATAGAGGAGGAGGCTAGGATAATGGCTTGCTTCATATATTTAATCTATTCGTATAAACAAAAAAGTCGACAGTAAATGCTGCCGACTTTAAAGGATAGGCTAATCAACCGTAATCTTTGCAATTAATCAGGTTGAATCTCTAACAGTGTTTCGTCTGGTGTGACATTGTCACCTTTTTCAACATTCAGAGCGACTACGGTACCAGATGTTGATGCTTCAATTTCATTTTCCATTTTCATGGCTTCAATGACAAGCACAGCGTCACCCGCTTTAACTTTATCGCCAATATTGACTTTCACAGCAACAATGGTTCCTGGCATAGCCGTTGTTACGCAGCCTTTATGACTTGGGCGAGGGCGTCCACTGCCACTTGACGATGGTTTTTTTCTCGCATTAGCACCGTTACTGCTATTACCATTATTTGGCAACTCAATTTCGCTGAGTGTTTCGACAAGTACTTCTTCGGCGACACCATCTACCGTAACATAGATCGGTCGTTTTTCTACACCTTCATGCCCTGTTCCAGTGAGTTTAATGTGGAACGTTTCACCGTGTAATGTAATGTTAAACTCATCTGGCGCAAAACGTGGTCCACTGGCATGTACATCTTCTTTTGACAATAATTTTTCAGGCACTAATGATTTAGCATTACGTTCTTTCAAGAAGGTTTCACCAATGTCAGGAAACATTGCATAAGTCAGTATGTCTTCTTCACTCTTTGCAATCCGCTCAACATCGCTCGCCAGTTTTGTCATTTCTGGTTCTAACAAATCGGCAGGGCGGCAGGTAATTACCTTTGCATCCCCAATCGCTTGTTTTTGCACGTCAGGGTTCACATCTGCAATTGGTTTACCATATTGACCCAAAAAGTAGTTTTTTACTTCATTGGTAATGGTGGAATAACGTTTTCCAGTTAATACGTTTAAAACAGCTTGTGTTCCTACTATCTGAGAAGTTGGCGTCACCAATGGAGGATAACCTAAATCTTTGCGTACTTTTGGGATTTCATCCAGCACAGCATTCATTTTGCTGAGTGAACCTTGTTCTTTAAGTTGGTTGCTTAAGTTTGAAATCATGCCGCCTGGTACTTGGTTGACCAAAACTCTCGTATCCACACCAGTGTAACTACTTTCAAATTGCCAGTACTTCTTACGCACCTCTCTAAAGTACTCACTGACTTCTTTCACGGCTGCAATATCGAGACCTGTATCGTACTCTGTACCTTGTAATGCAGCAATAATACTTTCTGTCGTAGGGTGGCTAGCGCCTTCACTGAATGCAGAGTTACAGGTGTCAATAATGGTTGCGCCATTTTCAACACCGCGCATCAAATTGATGCTTGCTAACCCAGATGTTGCATGACTATGCAAATGAATAGGGATGCTGACAGCCTCACTAAGCGCTTTAACCAGCTCTGCTGTTGTTTGTGGTGTGAGCAGACTAGCCATATCCTTAATGGCAAGTGTATCGCAACCCATGGCTTCTATCTCTTTTGCTAATGAGACAAAATGTGCAACATTGTGTTTCGGGCTGGTTGTATAACTAATTGTACCTTCTGCAATTTTTTTAGCTTTTTTCACTGCCTCAACTGAGGTTTTTAAATTCCGCATATCATTCATTGCATCAAAAATACGGAAAACATCCACACCATTATCAGCAGATTTTTGCACAAACGCTTGAACGACATCATCTGAGTAATGGCGATAACCAAGCAAATTTTGGCCACGGAGTAACATCTGAATACGGCTATTAGGAAGCGCTTTACGTAGCTTGCTTAAACGTTCCCGAGGATCTTCTTTCAAAAAACGCACACAAGCATCAAATGTTGCACCACCCCATGCCTCAAGCGACCAAAAGCCAATCGAGTCTAACTTTGAACAAATGGGTAGCATGTCATCGGTACGTAAGCGCGTTGCAATCATACATTGATGGCCGTCACGTAAAACTAATTCTGTAATGTTAATTTTTTTCATGGTTGTAAAGTCTTCGTTAATTAATACTTAAATGCCTTCATGGGCTGCAATGGCAGCCGAAATTGCAGCTGCTATTAATTCTGGAGGCAGCTCCACGGCATAATTCGTTAGTTCAGGATGAGATTCCACAAAACTGGTATTGAAGCTACCCAGCCTAAAATCAGGATGATTCAAAATCTCCTGATAATACGGGACCGTTGTTTTAACGCCATAAATAATCATATCATCTAGTGCACGCTTGCCACGTTCAATGACTCTTTCCCAATCGAGTGCCCAAACCACGAGTTTGGCACACATCGAATCATAATAGGGTGGAATCACATACCCAGAATAAATGGCTGCGTCCATACGTACACCTGGACCACCGGGGGCGTAGTAGCGAGTAATTTTACCAAAGCTAGGTAAGAAGTCATTTTTTGGATCTTCTGCATTAATCCTGAATTCCATTGCAAAACCACGATAAGCAATTTCACTCTGCTTGTATCGTAATGCCAACCCAAAAGCGATACGAATTTGTTCTTGGACAATATCAACACCGGTAATCGATTCGGTAATAGTATGCTCAACCTGAAGTCGCGTATTCATTTCCATAAAGTAGAAACGATTGTCAGCATCTAGCAAAAACTCTACCGTACCTGCGTTACGATATCCAACTGCTTTAGCCGCTTTAACAGCTAAATTACCTACATGCTCTCTCTGTGTTTTAGAAAGTTGAGGCGATGGTGCAATCTCAATTAGTTTTTGATTACGGCGCTGAATTGAACAATCACGTTCGAAAAGATGGATAGCATTACCTTTGCTGTCAGCCAGTATCTGTACTTCGATATGCTTAGGCTTAACAATACATTTTTCCAGAAACACTTCTGGTTTACCAAATGCTTTGCTGGCTTCAGAGATGACACGTTCATAGTTGCCAAGCAATTCCTTCTCGTTTTCGCAACGCCGTATGCCACGACCACCACCGCCATTGGTCGCTTTCAGCATGATGGGATAGCCTATATTTCTTGCTAAAGCGACAGCTTCATCTACGTTGCTTAGGTTTCCGTCGCTGCCTGGTGTACAGGGTATGCCAGCTTTCATCATGGCGGTACGCGCTTGCACTTTATCTCCCATTTGGCGAATGACTGCGCCACTAGGACCAATAAACGCGATACCACGTTTCGCACAAATTTCTGCTAACTCTGGGTTTTCGGATAAGAAACCGTATCCTGGGTGTAATGCATCGCATCCAGATGCTGTGGCAATGTTAACAATGTTGTGCGCGTTTAAGTAGCCTGCCACAGGGTCTGAGCCCAAGCTGTAAGCTTCGTCTGCTTTTTTTACATGCAACGCTCTTCTGTCAGCGTCTGTGTAGATTGCGACTGACTTGATTCCCATTTCCGAGCACGCACGTACAATACGTACAGCGATTTCACCACGATTTGCTATAAGAATTTTTTTGAACACACTAAGGCCTTAAAATTGTCTTTCAAACCCACTGATTGTATCATGCAGAGACTTTCTGCAAAATAGTAATTAAGCGTAAAATCTATGTAATCGTTAACGCAGGGCTCCACGGACAGCATGAAAGACTTATTGATTAACAATCTAGAAATTGCAAGAAAACAAGGTCGGGTAGAGGGAGAAATTGATTTAGCTTGCCTAGAAAGATTGTCAGCGATGACAGTCAATGAGAGCCATCATCCGCAAAAAATCAAGTACCAACTAGTTGGGTCACAAACCAAATTTAATCTGCCAAGCCTACACTTGTCTATCAACACGGTTTTGCCGGTTGTTTGTCAGCGCTGCTTGGAAAGTATGCAGTTAGAACTTGCATTGGACTATGACTATGTATTGAGTGAAACGGAACCTGTTGAGATTGAGGGGGATGAAGAGGTTGATTGGCTCGAGACATCCCCAAATATGAATCTGAATAATTTAGTAGAAGATGAACTGCTTATCGCCATGCCTTTTGCACCTGTTCATCAATATGATTGTAAACCTGCTGCTTTTGAAGCTGGTGAAAAGCACAATCCTTTTGATGTGTTGAAAAAGTTAAAAAACAAGTCATGATGGATACAGAATATTGTGTATTTTAGTTTACACAAGCACTATAAATAGATTATCATTGCGGATTAGCAATTTAGAACAGAATTTTAATCCTATCTAAAAGCAATAAAAAATTTTAAGCTTGGAGCATTAGCATGGCAGTTCAACAAAACAAAAAGTCACCTTCAAAACGTGGAATGCATCGTTCACATGATTCATTGGTCAATCCAGCGCTAGCGGTTGAGCCAACGACAGGCGAAACACATTTGCGTCACCATGTAAGCCCTAGTGGTTTTTATCGTGGCCGTAAAGTAATGGCAACAAAAGGCGAGTAAATCGCTATAGGCGTGAATAGTTATATTATCGCATTGTACGCCGCGACTATCATCATAGCGCGGCGTTTCTGTATCTACATACTAACTGGTACGCTTGACAATCTTGCAGCAATCACACCAAAATGAATCCAAATACTCAAGCGGTAGAAAAGTTGTAATGGATATCACAATAGCAATTGACGCAATGGGGGGTGACCACGGGCCACATGTGACCGTGCCAGCCGCACTAAAGGCGTTGGATGAAGATAAGCAACTCAATATTATATTAGTCGGTATTGAGGAATCGATTCAGGCTGAGCTCAAAGCGAATAAAGCGACTACTAGTCCGCGTTTACGCATTCATCACGCCAGTGAAGTCGTATTGATGGATGAATCCCCGCAGAGCGCCATGAAAAATAAAAAAGACTCTTCTATGCGCGTGGCTATCAATTTGACTAAAAGCGGAGAGGCAAATGCTTGCGTGAGTGCTGGCAATACAGGCGCATTGATGGCAACGGCCCGCTTTGTACTTAAAACATTACCTGGCATAGAACGTCCCGCAATCGCTTCCGCATTGCCATCTGAAAAAGGCAGCACATATATGCTTGATTTAGGTGCTAATGCTGATTGTACGGCAGAACAGTTGCTGCAGTTTGCTGTGATGGGTGCCATGTTGGTGAGCAGTGTGGAGCATAAACCCAATCCTACAGTCGGGTTGTTGAATATTGGTTCCGAAGATATCAAAGGAAATGAAGTTGTCAAAAAGGCCGGTGAATTGCTGAAAGCAAGTCATCTTAACTTCTATGGCAATATAGAGGGTGATGATATTTTCAAAGGCACTACAGACCTTGTAGTGTGCGACGGCTTTGTTGGCAATGTCTCACTGAAAACAACTGAAGGTCTCGCTCACATGATGGGTAAGTTTCTGACATACGAATTTAAGAGAAACTGGATTACAAAGGTGATGGCATTAGCCGCATTACCAGTGTTGAATGCCTTTAAGAAGCGATTAGACCCAAGGCGTTACAATGGTGCAAGTTTTTTAGGCCTACGCGGCATAGTAGTGAAAAGCCATGGCAGTGCCGATGTTATTGGTTTTTATCATGCAATTCACGCTGCAATTGAAGAAGCTAGAAATGGTGTATTGCATCGAATCACAGAGCAATTAGAAATTGAACATATCCAAACGAGTGAAAATAACAGTACTACCTAGGATAATAAAAGCAGGTGCATATGACGTATTCTAAGATTGGTGGTACAGGAAGTTATCTACCCAATAAAATTCTCTCAAATAAAGATTTAGAGAAGATGGTTGATACAACGGATGAATGGATATATACACGCACTGGTATTCGTGAGCGGCACATTGCTGGGCCAGAAGAGATGACTAGTGATTTGGCGACAAAAGCAGCTGAAAATGCAATCGCAAGCGCCAATATTCAAGCAAGTGAAATTGATCTTATCATCGTTGCGACGACGACGCCTGATAAGGTTTTTCCTAGTGTGGCCAGCATAGTACAACGTAAAATTGGGGCAACAGCTTCTCAGTGCCCTGCATTTGATATTCAAGCAGTATGTAGTGGATTTGTCTATGCATTAAGCGTTGCCAATAATTTCATTAAAGCAGGTACAAGTAAATGTGCCTTAGTCGTAGGCGCTGACACATTTTCACGCATTACTGATTATTCAGACAGAAGTAACTGTATCTTATGGGGTGATGGGTCAGGCGCTCTGATTTTGCAAGCATCAAAGGAACCTGGGATTATATCTACGCACATTTATGCTGATGGAAACTACGAAAAAATGCTGCATGTCCCTCGTAAATTGGGTGGAGTTGATACTGTTTTGATGGAAGGTAATGCCGTTTTTAAGATGGCAGTTAACACGCTTGACCAAATTGTAGAAGACACGCTAAAAGCAAATAACATGCAAAAATCAGATATCGACTGGCTAGTCCCGCACCAAGCCAATATCCGAATCCTGCAAGCAACAGCTAAGAAATTAGAAATGAGCATGGATAAGGTTGTCGTTACTGTTGATAAACACGGCAATACCTCGGCTGCGTCCATACCTTTGGCATTAGACGTTGCCATCCGTGATGGCAGAATAAAGCGAGGCGATACCTTGTTGATGGAAGCTTTCGGCGGTGGTTTTACGTGGGGATCGGCATTAATTAAATATTAGTGATTTAATTTAATCAATAAGATAATATTTATTATTAAGGTGATTTATAATGAAAACAGCACTTTTTTTCCCAGGACAAGGCTCACAATCAGTTGGTATGATGGCAGGGTTCGAGGGCATTGCAATCATTAAAGAGACATTTAACGAGGCTTCAGATTTGTTAGGTGTTGATTTATGGCAAATGGTAACTGAAGAAAATACTGCACTCAATCAAACAGAAAACACACAACCTTTGATGTTAGCAGCAGGTGTGGCAGTGTGGCGCGTTTATCAAGTTATGAAAGGTGTAGTGCCAACGTTTATGGCTGGACACAGTTTAGGTGAATATTCAGCGCTAGTTGCGGCTGGTGCAATTTCATATGCTGATGCAATACCGCTAGTCAAGTTTAGAGCGCAAGCAATGCAAAATGCAGTACCTGAAGGAGTTGGCGCAATGGCGGCTATTCTAGGTCTGGAAGATGATGTTGTGCGTAATATATGCGATGAAACTGCAAAAGGTGAGGTTGTCTCAGCTGTAAATCTTAACTCTCCTGGACAGGTCGTGATTGCAGGAAATAGAGCAGCTGTAGAGCGCGCCATGATGTCGGCTAAGGATAAAGGTGCAAAGCGTACATTACAGCTACCAGTTAGTGTGCCATCCCACTGTTCGTTGATGAAACCAGCAGCAGACCAATTGGCTGACTATCTGAAAAATATTGAAATTAAAACACCTGAAGTTCCTGTTATTCATAACGCAGATGTTGTGTCTTACAGTGATCCAGATAAAATTAAAGATGCATTGGTACGCCAACTTTATTCACCTGTGCGCTGGTCTGATACGGTTAGATTGATGCACAAGTTACAAATCAGCAAAACGGCAGAATGTGGTCCAGGTAAAGTACTTGCAGGATTAACAAAACGAATCGCAGCAGATTTGCCATGTACTGCACTGGTTAATATTGAAGCCGTTGCAGAATATAATTCATAATTTCATAAAGGTTTATTCATGTCATTAGA
>CAXIBZ010000020.1:0-11474 GCA_964022105.1 uncultured Methylophilaceae bacterium | reverse complement strand
TTGCTCTAACAAGAATACTTCAATTTTATGTTTTAAAACGGATAAATCTTGTTTAATAAATTTATTTTGCGTATTTGCAAAGGCACCTTGCATGGCAAGCATGCCTACAAATAAACCAATTAAAACAACAACTTTACGTCTATAGCTGTCTACTCTTGTTTGCCACATAACCGTATCAACCATATTGCACCTCGCTTATTAAGCTTTTATCACAATACGTATTCTACGAGCTTGTCGCTTATATCAATTGTGGAAAAGGATGGTTTTTACCCCTCTTCTTCATCAATTGAAGCAGATAAGTTAGTTCTAGAATTGGTCACATCTATGTTAACGGCAGAAGTTTTAAATACTTTAATCGTTAGCACAAACAGCTGGCAACTAGCCAGATGATTGAAAGGAATGATGATGATTTTAAATAAATTAGATACGGCATTGGGCTTCCATCAAGATGCCTTGAGATTGCGTGCTAAGCGTCAAGAGCTGATAGCGGCAAATATTGCTAATGCTGACACACCAAATTATAAAGCAAGAGATATTGACTTTAAATCAGCCATACAACAAGCCTCACAACTTGCTACGGGTGGTGGTTTATCCACGGCCAAAACATCTGACAAACATATGAACGGTATTGCGACAGCAAACAATACAAACTTTGCTGGGCCTGGTGAACCATTATTTCGTCCCATCATACAAGGTAGTGTAGATGGCAATACAGTTGACATGGATGTTGAGCGTAACGCATTTGCAGACAATGCGATCCGTTATGAAGCAAGCTTATTAATGATGAATGGCCAGATCAAGAAGATGTTGACCGCTATTCAAGGTCAATAATGAATGAAAAATGTTAGGAGCACATGATGTCTTTATTTAACGTTTTTAATATTTCAGGCTCAGCAATGAGTGCACAATCTCAACGTTTAAATACCGTGGCCAGTAACTTGGCTAACGCAGATAGTGCAACCAGTGCGAACGGCAAACCATACAAAGCGAAACAAGTGGTGTTTAGTGCTATTCCAAGCAACTCACCAGATGCAAGTGGCGTCAAGGTTGATAAAGTGATTGAAGACCCATCACCAGCGAAAGTGGTATATGACCCGAAACACCCTTTAGCCGATGAAAAAGGTTATGTCACGATGCCCAATGTCAATGTGACAGAGGAAATGGTGAATATGATTTCTGCGTCTCGCGCCTATCAGAATAATGTTGAAACAATGAATGCAGCTAAATCGATGCTGCTTAAAACATTATCGATAGGACAGAATTAATTTCTGGCAATAGCACTTAAACCAGCACGATTGCTTTACTTAAAGGAAAAAAAATGGCATCAGTACAAGCGACAAACGAGGTATCAACAAGTTTATTAGCTAGCGTGAATGGTACTAAAAACAAGACCAGCGATAGCATCAATGAAGCACAAGACCGCTTTATGACGCTACTGGTGACACAAATGAAAAACCAGGACCCGCTCAACCCGATGGATAACGCACAAGTGACCAGCCAGTTGGCGCAACTGTCTACGGTCACTGGTATTAACAAAATGAATGATTCATTAGAAGCATTTATGGCAAATATGCAAAGCGCGCAAACACTACAAGCATCCAACCTGATTGGGCACGAAGTGCTGGTTGAAGGCAATGATATTAGTTTTGATGGGACTAACGGTTACTTTGGTATTGAGTTACCAATCAGCACTGATTCGCTCAGTATCACAATTACGGATACTGCGGGCAACCCTGTTAGGAACATTACATTAAACAATCCAGATGAGGGCATTATTCCATTCAGCTGGGATGGCTTTGGCGATGATGGAACACAAGTAGCAGCTGGTAAGTATCAGTTCAGTGTCAGCGCTAAGATTGCAGGCGAGGATGCAGAGGCTACAGGCTTAAGCCTGACCCAGATTAATAGCATCAGTTCAAGCAGTAGTGGCATCAAGCTAAATTTAAATAATGCGAGCTCAGTGACCAGCGCAGATTTAAAACAAATTTTTTAATTGAATAACACACAGTTTATCAAAACCAACTAGGAGTCGAAAATGAGTTTTCAACAAGGTTTAAGCGGATTAAATGCAGCATCAAAAAATCTAGAAGTGATTGGTAATAACGTTGCCAACGCGAGTACGGTAGGTTTTAAACAATCACGTGCACAATTTGCAGACGTTTATGCAAACTCGCTTACTGGCAGTGGCGCTTCTCAGATCGGCATTGGTACCAAATTAGCGACAGTGGCGCAGCAATTTACCCAAGGCAATATTTCTAGTACGAATAACTCGCTGGATGTAGCGATTAACGGTGGTGGCTTCTTCCGCATGAGTAGTAATGGGGAAATTACCTACACCAGAAATGGTCAATTTCAAATGGATAAAGATGGCTACATTGTGAATGCCAGCAGTAACCGTCTTACAGGATATACAGCCAGCTCTACAGGTGTGTTGTCCACTGGATCACCAGCAGAAATCAGAATTAACACTGCAGACATCCCTCCAGTAACGACAACAGAAGTCTCTGCGACATTGAATTTAAACTCAACTAATACAACATTAACAGCCGCCGGTTTTGATCCTAATGATCCAACCACTTATCATAACTCAACCGCTTTGACTGTTTATGATAGCTTGGGTAACCAACATGCATTACAAAGCTATTTTGTTAAAACTGGCTCTGGTGTATGGAATGTATATACGACTGTGGATGGCGTTTCCACCACCACACTGCCAGCACCAACGGCAACCATGACATTTACTGGTACTGGTACTAACCCTACCATTGCACCAGCATCACCTACATTGAGCTTTACGCCAACAACGGGTGCTACGGGACCACAAACCATTGCACTAGACTATGCTAACAGCACACAATTTGGTTCAGCTTTCAGTGTAACCAGCCCAACACAGGATGGGTACGCATCTGGCATTTTGGCTGGTTTTAATATCGCAAAAGATGGACAAATTATTGGACGCTACACGAATGGGCAATCACAAACACTAGGACAAGTGGCATTGGCTAACTTTACCAATCCTAATGGGCTACAACAATTGGGCAATAACTCTTGGTCTGAAAGTGCTGACTCTGGCCCAGCAGTGATTGGTGCACCTACATCTGGTGGCTTGGGCGTATTACAGGCTTCTGCATTAGAAGACTCTAACTCTGACCTAACTGCAGAGCTCGTCAATATGATTACAGCGCAACGCGTCTATCAAGCCAATGCGCAAACCATTAAGACACAAGACCAAGTATTACAAACCTTGGTGAATTTACGTTAGTCGATTTTTGATGACTAAATAGGAGAATACGATGGACCGCTTGATTTATACCGCCATGACAGGGGCAAAACATATCCTTGATCAACAGGCGACTAATTCACACAATTTAGCCAATGCAACATCCACAGGCTTTAGAGCGCAAGTCGATTCTTTTAGAGCAGTTCCTGTCGTTAGTGAGGGCTTACCAACGCGCGCATTTGTGATTGATGCAACCGTTGGTGCTGACTTCCAAGCTGGACCAATTGAAACCACAGGCCGTGTGCTGGATGTGGCTGTGCAAGGCAAAGGTTGGCTAACAGTGCAGCGGGATGATGGGACAGAAGGTTTTACGCGCAATGGTGCACTTAAGATTAGTGAAAATGGCGTACTGCAAACAGCAACCGGACAAAATATTATGGGTGATGGTGGTCCCATTAGTATTCCGCCAGATACTGCTATTACGATAGCCAAGGATGGCACGATTTCGTCTGTCTCTAATGAGACATTACCAGGCCCTTCAAATATTTTAGGTAGGTTAAAGCTGGTTAATCCTGATGAAGCCAATTTGGAAAGAAAAGCGGATGGATTATTTGGCACCAAAGATAACAGTATTGTTGAAGCAGACGCAAATGTGAATATTGCCAGTGGCGCGCTCGAAGGCAGTAATGTCAACGTTGTGGACGCTATGGTCAATATGATTAGTTTAGCCAGACAATTTGAAACACAGATGAAGTTAATTCAGAGTGCTGAGAATAACGCTAATAAAGCCAGTCAACTCTTTAATTTGACTGCATAGGGTTTGGGGTAGCATTAACCTTAACGATATTATCGGCTAGTGATAGCCAAACTTGAGAGGAAATAAAATGATTCGCTCATTATGGATTTCAAAAACTGGATTAGACGCACAGCAAACACAAATGGATGTCATTGCCAACAACTTGGCAAATGTGAGCACAAATGGGTTTAAACGCTCTCGCGCAGTATTTGAAGATTTACTCTATCAAAACATTCGTCAGCCTGGTGCACAGTCTTCTCAGCAAACACAATTGCCTTCTGGCCTACAATTAGGTACAGGGGTTCGCTCTGTGGCAACTGAACGTAATTTCACTCAAGGCAACTTGCAAGAAACAGGTAATAGTAAAGATATCGCTATTCAAGGTGAAGGATTTTTTCAAGTATTGTTACCTGATGGTGCAACGGCTTATACCCGTGATGGCTCATTTCAAGTAGATAATCAAGGACAACTGGTCACTGCGAGTGGTTATGCAGTTCAACCTGCCATTATTGTCCCCGCTGATGCAACCAGTCTCACTATAGGTCGAGATGGCACTGTTTCAATTACACAAGCTGGCTCTGCGAATGCAACAGAAATCGGGGCGATGCAATTAGCGACGTTTATCAACCCAGCAGGTTTAATGGCCAAGGGTGAGAACTTATACGTAGAAACATCGGCATCGGGTAACGCCAATACCAATACGCCTGGGACGAATGGTTCAGGCACACTCTCACAAGGCTTTGTAGAAACTTCTAACGTCAATGTAGTAGAAGAGTTGGTGAACATGATTCAAACACAACGCGCATATGAGATTAATAGTAAATCGATTACAACATCAGACCAGATGTTACAAAAATTAACGCAAATGTAGTGTTGAGTGACTGGGTAAATTAATCATGCACAACTTGAATCAACAAAATCTATTCGCAACAGGATTAATAATCTGTGTTGTAAAGACATTCGTAGCGATTTTATGTGCTGGCTTACTCCATGCATGTGCGGTGACACCTAGCACCATTGTACAAACACCTACCACTGCAAAGCCAGCACCGCAAACTAAAGCAGCGCTTGGCAGTGGCGCAATTTATAGCGCATCAAACCACAGGCCCTTATTTGAGGATAGACGACCTAGACTGGTTGGCGACATACTGACGATTAATATTGTAGAAAACACTTCTGCCAAAAAAGCCAGCAGTAGTGCTGCGAGCAAATCAGGATCTGTTAGCGCATCGGCTGCAGTACCACTTGGCTTACCTATTGATTTGAATAAGGAAGCCATTAGTCTTTCTGCTGATTCAGCAATCGACTATGACGATAGTGCCGACGCGGATGCTAGCAATAATTTTAATGGACAAATTGGCGTTACAGTCGTTGAAGTGTTGGAAAATGGCAATTTGGCTGTTAGTGGTGAGAAACAAATTGGCCTTGATAAAGGAACGGAGTTTGTTCGATTCTCTGGTGTGATCAATCCAGATGATGTGCAACTTGGCAATATCGTTTCATCTACAAAAGTTGCCGATGCACGGATTGAATATCGTTCTAACAGCAAGCTGGATGCATCACAAGTTGTCTCAATTTTGACACGATTTTTCTTAAGCTTTATCCCTATATAGTCTGAAGAAGTCACATGATGATAAAAACACTGAAACCACTAAAAGATACATTCGACAATCATTGGAAAACAGTGCTTGGCGTATTACTGCTGAATGTTGTGATTTTCATCGCCAGTATTGCCTTTAGTCATGCTGCCCATGCTGATCGCATCAAAGATTTAGCCTCTATTCAAGGTGTTCGAAGCAACCAGCTTGTTGGGTACGGTGTCGTGGTTGGATTAGACGGTACAGGTGACCAAACCATACAAACCCCTTTTACTGTTCAAAGTATGATAAGTATGCTGAGACAAATGGGCGTTAACCTGCCTCCAGGTACCAACCTACAATTAAAAAACGTTGCCGCAGTAATGATAACAAGCTCATTGCCACCATTTGCGCAACCAGGACAAACGCTTGACGTAACAGTATCTTCGATTGGTAATGCTAAAAGCTTACGTGGCGGTACATTGGTCATGACACCATTAAAAGGTGCGGATGGTCAGATATATGCTATGGCACAAGGTAATCTAGTGGTTGGCGGTGTAGGTGCTTCAGCCAATGGTAGCTCTGCGCAAGTTAACCATTTAAGTGTCGGCCGAATTTCTGATGGCGCAACCGTTGAGCGTGCCTTACCAAGTAACATCAGTATTGTTGACACCGTCACACTGGAGTTGAAGGACACAGACTTCTCAACAGCTAGCCTGATGACAGAGTCTATCAATCGTTATTTTGGCCCTAATACAGCATCTGCCAGAGACGGCCGTGTGATTGAAGTTAATCCACCAGCGAATAGAAGCCGTATCCGCTTCCTTGCAGAACTGGAGTCGATTAATTTAGAGCCAGCGAAAGCGAATGCGAGAATTATTTTAAATGCGCGCACTGGCTCAGTCGTCATGAATCAGGCAGTTAGATTAGATAGCTGTGCCATTTCTCACGGTAATCTATCAGTTGTGATTAGCTCTACTCCAATTATTAGCCAACCACAACCTTTCTCAGCTGGTGAGACAGTTGTTGCAGAAATCTCTCAAATCGAAATCAACAAAGAGCCAGGGCAAATTGTGCCTATACCCGCGGGCGCTTCTCTATCTGATGTTGTCAAAGCACTCAATGCAATTGGCACGACACCACAAGATTTGCTTGCGATTTTACAAGCGATGAAAGCAGCTGGTGCATTAAGGGCAGATTTGGAGGTTATCTAATATGATTGACGCAACAGATCTTTCAGGGAAATTAGCCTTTGACGCCAACTCACTCAACAAGCTGAAGACATCAGCCAAAGATAACTCGCCCGAAGCTATTAAAGAGGTTGCTAAACAATTTGAAGCCGTTTTCATCAACATGGTGATGAAAAGTATGCGCGCAGCCTCTGCGCAAGATGGCATATTCGACAACGAACAAAGCCGCACCTTTACTGCAATGCTCGACCAACAATTGAGTGGTAATCTTGCCTCTAAGGGTGTCGGATTAGCCGATGTATTGACGCGACAATTAACTAAAGTGAGCAATAGTGCAACCAGTGCAATGGAACAAGCTGTTTCCGACGACTCTGGTACCACGCCAAAACCGATGGAGTTAAACCGTTATATCCCCGGTTTATTAAAAGGCGCAGGATACGTTTCAACACCTGCGACAGCTCCAAATGTAATCAATAAAGGACTAGAAAAACCAGATGATCTAAATGGCCAAGCAGCCGCATTTCATCAACGTCTATCACGTGATGCTGTTGCAGCTAGTCGGGCAACAGGGATGCCCGCTAACTATATGTTAGGTCAAGCGGCATTAGAGACAGGCTGGGGCAGACGAGAAATCAAAAGTAGTGATGGTACCAATAGCCATAATTTATTTGGTATTAAAGCAACGGGTGGTTGGAAAGGTAAAGTAGTTGAGACAACGACAACAGAATATATCAACGGCATAAAACAAAAGCGCGTTGAAAAATTCCGCGCATATGACAGCTATGCAGAGTCATTTAAAGACTTTGCCAACCTCATTCAAAACAACCCGCGTTATAAGCAGGTGATGGATAACGTTGATAGCATTCGTGGTTATGCGCGTGCATTACAAAATGCTGGCTATGCGACTGATCCAAATTACGCGAATAAATTAGCAAGTGTGATAAACAAGGTAACGGCCTGATGATTAAAGTTAAGTCATTTATAACCGTTGTATTTTCTATGAGACTCATGAGAATTTGTTATGGCATCTAATGTATTAAATATTGGCAGAACAGCTTTAGAAGCGGCACAAGTTGGCCTCAGTGTAACTGGTCACAATATAGCCAATGCTTCCACGCCTCGCTTTTCACGCCAAGAAATCGTACAAACAACCGCACTTTCTCAAAAGTTCGGTTATGGATTTCTTGGTCAGGGCACGGAAGTTACGCAAATAAAAAGAAATTACAGTGAAATACTAGCTAAACAATACAACAGTGCACAAAGTGGTAGTAGCGCTACCAATACCTATGCAAATCAAATGTCACAGATTGACAATATTCTAGCAGATTCATCTGCTGGCTTATCACCGTCATTCCAACAATTTTTTGCCAGTGTACAAGCCTTATCTTCTAATCCTAGCGATGCTGCAACAAGACAAGCAATGCTTTCTTCTGCACAAACTTTGGTGAATCGCTTTGCAGATATTGGCAATCGATTGAATGAATTACGCAGTGGTGTGAATACACAATTAACCGCTTATACAACACAAGTTACTTCATATGCATCACAAATTGCACAGTTAAATGACACTATCAGTAAGTCATTAGCAGCAGATCCTTTGAATCCACCAAATGACATGATGGATCAGCGTGATTTAATCATTACGAATCTGAATAAAATAGTTAAAACGGAAGTGCAAGCGCAGAATGATGGTAGCTACAATGTCTTCATTGGTAACGGGATACCACTGACTGTTGGTGGCACTGCTTATGGCTTAAAAACGGTTAACTCAAGTGCAAATCCTTCACAACTTGAAGTAGCTTATGTCAACAGTGTTACTACAGAGCTGAGTGACAAAAGTATAGTGGGTGGCGCCTTGGGTGGGTTACTACAGTTTAGAAACAATTCCCTTGATAGTATTCAAAATCAGCTAGGGCAAATTGCAACAGTTTTTGCCACCACGTTTAATGCACAACACCAAGCCGGTTATGACAGCAATGGGGTTGCCGGCACAGCATTGTTTAATGTACCTAGCCCTCAAATATATGGTTATGCAAATAACAGTGGTGGCGCTACACTAACAGCTACCATCACGAGTGCAAGCGCACTCACTAGCAGTGATTACCGTGTTCAATACGATGGCACTAATTACAATATCACCCGCTTAAGTGATAATACCGTACAGAGTTTCGCCAGCTTGCCACAGACTGTAGATGGCGTCGCTATTAATGGTACATTGGCCTCAGGTGATTCTTTTCTCATTCAGCCAACGCGCAATAGTGCAACGGCATTATCGGTAGCGATTACTGATATTAATAAAATCGCGGCGGCCGATAGTACAGGTGGCAGTGGGAACAATATTAATGCTTTATTACTGGCAGACTTACAAAATAAAGGCACGATGAACAACAGTAGCATAAGCTATGAGGCTGCTTTTGCACAATTAGTCAGTCAAGTTGGCAACAAAACCAATGAGCTGAAAGTTAATGGCAGAGCGGCTGAAGCATTGCTGGCACAAACAGAAGCAGCGCAGCAATCAATTTCCGGTGTAAACCTTGATGAAGAAGCGGCTAATTTATTGCGTTACCAACAAGCGTATCAAGCCGCTGGCAAAGTAATGCAAATTGCAAGCTCCTTATTTGATACGCTACTTTCCTTAGGTCAATAGGATAACGATTATGCGCATAAGCACCAATACCCTTTACCAGACAGCAATCTCTAAGATAAGTAACATACAAGCAGAGCAGTCAAAACTGCAACAACAAATTGCCAGTGAAAAACGCGTGCTAACCCCATCGGATGATCCTATCGCTGCTTCACGTGCGTTGAGCATTTCAAGCTCACAAAGCCAAAATGCACAATTTGCTAAAAATCGTCAGATTGCTAATACCAGTTTAACTGGATTAGACGTCTCACTCGGCAGTATTACAGAATTACTCGTTACATCACGTACAACTTTGGTGGGCAATGCAGGTACACTGAGTGCAAACGAAAAATCCATACTTTCAACGAACTTAAAAGCTTCGTTACAGTCCTTAATTGGTTTTGCCAATACCAAAGATGCTACTGGCAATTATATGTATGCGGGATATCAAAGTGATACTGTTCCATTTACTGCAACAGCAATGGGTGCAACTTATAATGGTGACAGTCAGCAACAGCAGTTACAGGTTGATTCACAACGTAAAATGGTCGTTAATGTACCTGGCGACAGTGTTTTCCAGGCTGGGGGCAATGACGTATTCAGCATTTACAGTGACCTAATCACCATATTGGATAATCCTGCCTCGACTGATACTGACGTAACCAATGGCGTTGCTGCCGCGCTAACAAACATGGATACCGCAATCAGCAACGTTGCAAACATTAGGTCATCAATTGGTACACGCTTAAATGAGATTGATGCTCTGAATGACTCAGGCTCGAGCCGAGAATTGCAATATGCGCAAGCCTTATCCGAATTAGTTGATTTAGACTATGCGCAGGCCATTTCAGATCTTTCACAAAGAAAAGTTGTATTAGAAGCAGCGCAACAGTCTTTTATACAAATTACAGGCTTATCGTTGTTTAACTATATCCGCTAGTTTTTTTAACGATTATTAAATTTAATTCGTCAACAAGCTTTACACCATCAAAAATAGATGGATTCTAGTATTTTGTTATCATTCCATTATTTATCATTTTGGATAATGTGACAAAGGCACATGAATATAAACACAAATGACAAACCAATTCGCCCTCTGTGGCTGAGGGTATTGATTTTTTGTTTATTTCTTACCACCAGCTCTTTGCTTGCAGCTTACCTAGCAATAAAACTTCAGTTCCCATCGCTTTACAATGTGACTGCTAGCTTTGCAGAATATGCGATACCCTTTCCTTTTTACTGGGGATTTATGCATATACCATTCATGCTAATTTATGGTATCCCTTTGCTTTCACACAGAACAAAGCTACGTTATGTCAATTATTTTAGGCTTTTTTGTGTGGCGTCCTTTTTGACCTTGCTATTTACAGTGAACCCCAAAATTCCCTTTTTGTTGTTTCCTACCATTGATGCAATGACAGCATTGATTTGCAGCTTAATCCTGCATCCCCCAAATAAAAAAGATAATCCTAGATTAATTACATTGTTAAAGCTTTCTACTGCAAGCATTTTGATACTAATGGTTTATTTCGCTTACGACATTTGGGTGCATCGAACACCAAACGTTACCAAACGCCTATATGCAAATGGCATTTTCACGCTGCAATCGATTGAGGTGCAAAATGATTACCACAAACAATTAATGTTTTTAGTTGATCTAAATACAGCGCTTCCAGAGCATCAGATATGCCAAGCAGCACAGTTGATGGCCAGTGAAATCATGCATGATTATCCATTTGACCATACTTATAACCAGCTGATTAAAATCCGTTTTAACGCGAAAGCTAACAAACAAACAGACTTATCCTATCCACTCGGGGAGTTAAGTCTAAATAAAGATGATAGCAACCCAGATGGTCATTTTGCCTGCTACGCAGCTTATCAATATTAAGTTTTAATGTTGAGGTAAAGAACTGTTAAATAGATTGGCAGTCTATAGTTTTTCATGGAATACTGAATCTGAGTTCATTACCAAAGCAACATGTCACCCATCTTGAGTCCACATAGCCGAAAACCAAGATCAAGTCATGCCATGCAGGCATTAAAGCACTTGATACTAAAATCTAAA